>NZ_JBEZHO010000001.1:0-242068 GCF_040650615.1 Streptomyces sp. NPDC048643 | reverse complement strand
CGGGGTGAACGGGTCGGCCGGGGGCGCTACTTGACCGGTTCCGGCTCCGGTGCGTTCTCCGACTCCGCCGTGCCCGCCGGGGGCTCGTCGTCGCCGTCGGTGTCGGCGAGCGGGGTCTTGACCGAGTCGAGGAGGAGCTGGGCGACGTCGACGACCTGGACGGACTCCTTGGCCTTGCCGTCGTTCTTCTTGCCGTTGACCGAGTCGGTCAGCATGACGAGGCAGAACGGGCAGGCGGTGGAGACGATGTCGGGGTTCAGCGACAGGGCCTCGTCGACGCGCTCGTTGTTGATGCGCTTGCCGATCCGCTCCTCCATCCACATCCGCGCGCCACCGGCACCGCAGCAGAAGCCGCGTTCCTTGTGGCGGTGCATCTCCTGCTGGCGCAGGCCCGGGACGGCGGACATGATCTCGCGCGGGGGCGTGTAGATCTTGTTGTGCCGGCCCAGGTAGCACGGGTCGTGGTACGTGATGAGGCCCTCGACCGGGGTCACCGGGAGCAGCTTGCCCTCGTCGATGAGGTGCTGGAGCAGCTGGGTGTGGTGGATGACCTCGTAGTCGCCGCCGAGCTGCGGGTACTCGTTGCCGATGGTGTTGAGGCAGTGCGGGCAGGTGGCGACGATCTTCTTCGCGGACTTCGGCTTCTTCGACTCGGGCGTGCTGTTGCCCTCGTCGTCCGTCTCCTCGCCGAACGCCATGTTCAGCGCGGCGACGTTCTCCATGCCGAGCTCCTGGAAGAGGGGCTCGTTGCCGAGGCGGCGGGCGGAGTCACCGGTGCACTTCTCGTCGCCGCCCATGATCGCGAACTTGACGCCCGCCATGTGCAGCAGCTCCGCGAAGGCCTTGGTGGTCTTCTTGGCGCGGTCCTCGAGGGCGCCGGCGCAGCCGACCCAGTAGAGGTACTCGACCTCGGTGAGGTCCTCGATGTCGCGGCCGACGACGGGGATCTCGAAGTCGACCTCCTTGGTCCACTCCAGGCGCTGCTTCTTGGCGAGGCCCCAGGGGTTGCCCTTCTTCTCCAGGTTCTTGAGCATCGTGCCCGCCTCGGACGGGAACGCGCTCTCGATCATCACCTGGTAGCGGCGCATGTCGACGATGTGGTCGATGTGCTCGATGTCGACCGGGCACTGCTCGACGCAGGCGCCGCAGGTGGTGCAGGACCACAGGACGTCCGGGTCGATGACGCCGTTCTCCTCGGCGGTGCCGATGAGGGGGCGCTCGGCCTCGGCGAGGGCGGCCGCGGGGACGTCCTTGAGCTGCTCCTCGGACGCCTTCTCCTCGCCCTCCATGGTCTTGCCGCCGCCGGCCAGCAGGTACGGGGCCTTGGCGTGCGCGTGGTCGCGCAGCGACATGATGAGGAGCTTGGGGGAGAGCGGCTTTCCGGTGTTCCAGGCGGGGCACTGCGACTGGCAGCGGCCGCACTCGGTGCAGGTGGAGAAGTCGAGCAGGCCCTTCCAGGAGAACTGCTCGACCTGGGAGACGCCGAAGACGTCGTCCTCACCGGGGTCGGTGAAGTCGATGGCCTGGCCGCCGCTGGTCATCGGGAGCAGCTCGCCGAGGGCGGTCGCGCCCTGGGCGTCGCGCTTGAACCAGATGTTGGGGAAGGCGAGGAAGCGGTGCCAGGCGACACCCATGTTGGTGTTCAGGCCGACGGTGATCGCCCAGCCCATGGTGACGCCGAGCTTGATCATGGCGGTCAGGTAGACCAGCGTCTGCAGGGTGCTGAGGCTCAGTCCCTTGAAGGCGGCGACCAGGGGGTACGAGGCCCAGTAGGCGGCCTCGTAGTGGTCGACGCCGTGCAGGGCGCCCTCGAGGCCGCGCAGGGTCATGATGGCGAGGCCGATGACGAGGATCACGGCCTCGACGAAGTAGGCCTGGCCGGTCTTGGAGCCCGCGAAGCGCGACTTGCGGCCGGGCTTGGACGGCCGGTTCAGCTGACGGACCGCGATCAGCACGATGATGCCGAGGGTCGTGAACAGCGCGATGAACTCGGTGTACAGCTCGTAGGGGAGCCAGCCGCCGAGCACGGGGAGGGTCCAGTCGGCCTTGAAGAGCTGGCCGTAGGCGGTGACGATCGTCAGGCCCAGGGTCAGGAAGCCGACGGCCACGAACCAGTGCGCGACGCCGATGATTCCCCACCGGTTCATCCGGGTGTGGCCGACGAACTCCTTGGCCAGCGTGACGGTGCGGGCCTTCCAGTCGTCGGTGCGGCTGCCGGCGGGGACGGGCTGGCCGAGCTTGATGAACCGGTAGATCTGTGCGACGGCCCGCGCGATCAGCGCGACGCCGACCACGGTCAGGACCAGCGACACGACGATCGCGGCGAGTTGCATTCGGGGGCTCCTCGGGCCTGCGAGGTGTTCTTCGAGAGCGACCTCGAAGTGATTACTAAGCGGTAACTTATGCAGTCCGTCTGAGACTACCCACTTCTTCCGCCGCACTGTAGCCAGAGGTGCGGTGATCTGCGTCGCTGAGGCAAACCTGAGTGGGTGCGTCGCGGGCGGGCAGGTGGTCCGTTTCGCGCCCCGGGGCGTTCTGGCGCAAGGACACGTAAACCCGATCGTGTTATTCGCACAATACTGTGACAATTACCCCTAAATTAGCGATGTGCTGTACGGAATCGCGGCTGCCACCGCCGCTCTGCTCCTGACCGCCGCGCTCACCGCGCTGCTGCGGTCGCTCGCCCTGCGCCTCGGCGCGGCCGGCGGGCGGGGGCTTCTCTCCGCCCGGACCCGGCCCCGTTCGTCCGGCTCCTCCGGCCCGTCCGTCCGGGAGCGGCGGGTCCCTCTGCTCGGCGGGATCGCCGTGGCGGGCGCGACGGCGATCGTCGGCTGCGCCGGCGACTGGACCGGCATCGCCCCGCTCGGCCCGGAGGCCGGCCGCCTGCTGGTCGCCGCCCTCGTCGTCGCCCTGGCCGGTCTCGCCGCCGACCTGCTGCCCGTACCGCCCCTGCTGCGGCTGACCGCCGTCGCCGGTGCCGCCGTCCTCGCCGTGCCCTACGACGCGCTCGGCGTGCCGGGAGGGGTGCTCGCGGCCGGCTGGATCGTCCTCGTCACCCACGCCTTCCGCGCGCTCGACCAGTCCGACGGGGTGCTCGGGACCGTCGGGATCGTCACCGCGTTCGCGCTCAGCGGCTGTGCGGCGGCCGAGGTCATGGACGGACTCGCCGCCCTGCTCAGCGTGCTGGCCGCCGCGCTCACCGGCTTCCTGATGCACGCCTGGCCGCCGGCCCGGATCGCGGCCGGCCGGTGCGGCTCCCAGTTCGCGGGGTTCGTGCTGGCCTCGGCCGTCGTGCTGGTGCACGCGGAGCGGCCCGCCGGGCCCGGGTTCGGCGCCGCGTTCGCGCTGACGGCCGTGGTCAGCGCCGACGCCGTCCTGGTGCTCGTGTCCCGGCGGCGCGCCGGCCGGCCGGTGCTGCGGTCCGCGCCCGACCATCTGGTGCACCGGCTGCGCCGGGCGGGGCTGACCCGGCAGGGCGTCATGGTCGTGATGGGGCTCGCCGCGTTCGCGGGTGCGCTCGTCGGACTGTCCATCGACCTCGGCTGGCTCGGGGCCGCGGCGGCCTGGTGGGTGGCCGGGGCCGTGCTGCTCGTCGCCGCCGCGGGCGCGCTGCGTCCCGGACCCCGCCCGCGCCGCCCCGGCCCCCGTCCCCGATCCCGTCCGCATGCGATCCCCGCTCCCGGGGGACCCGCGACAGGGACCGCTCACCGGGCCGGAGGTCTCCTCCGACCCCCGGTGGATGTGGCGAACGGTGCGGTAAAAGTCCCCTAGCTCCGTGTGAAACGCGCAGGTCAAGAGCTTCTTGCGCGTAAGGAACGGATAAGAGTTGAGCCCCTACGACTCAGGTCTGTTGACCGAGCGGCGGACGTCGTGCACACTTGAGCCTGTTCCACTCAAGTCATTGTTGGAGGAATCGAAATGGCACGTGCGGTCGGCATCGACCTGGGCACGACTAACTCAGTCGTCAGCGTTCTGGAGGGCGGCGAGCCCACCGTCATCACCAACGCCGAGGGCGCCAGGACCACGCCGTCCGTCGTCGCCTTCGCGAAGAACGGTGAGGTGCTCGTCGGCGAGGTCGCCAAGCGCCAGGCGGTCACGAACGTGGACCGGACCATCCGTTCGGTGAAGCGTCACATGGGCACGGACTGGAAGATCGAGCTCGACGGCAAGAGCTTCAACCCGCAGCAGATGAGCGCCTTCATCCTGCAGAAGCTGAAGCGCGACGCCGAGGCGTACCTGGGCGAGAAGGTGGCCGACGCGGTCATCACCGTCCCGGCGTACTTCAACGACTCCGAGCGTCAGGCGACGAAGGAGGCCGGCGAGATCGCGGGCCTGAACGTCCTGCGCATCGTGAACGAGCCGACCGCCGCCGCCCTGGCGTACGGCCTCGACAAGGACGACCAGACGATCCTCGTCTTCGACCTCGGTGGCGGCACGTTCGACGTGTCCCTCCTGGAGATCGGTGACGGCGTCGTCGAGGTGAAGGCCACCAACGGCGACAACCACCTCGGTGGTGACGACTGGGACCAGCGCGTCATGGACTACCTGGTCAAGCAGTTCCAGGCCGGTCACGGCGTGGACCTGTCCAAGGACAAGATGGCCCTCCAGCGCCTCCGCGAGGCCGCCGAGAAGGCCAAGATCGAGCTGTCCTCGTCCACCGAGACCTCGATCAACCTGCCCTACATCACGGCGTCCGCCGAGGGCCCGCTGCACCTGGACGAGAAGCTCACGCGCGCCCAGTTCCAGCAGCTGACGGCCGACCTGCTGGAGCGCTGCAAGACGCCGTTCCACAACGTCATCAAGGACGCCGGCATCAACCTCTCGGAGATCGACCACGTCGTTCTCGTGGGCGGCTCCACCCGTATGCCCGCCGTCGCCGAGCTCGTCAAGGAGCTGACCGGTGGCAACGAGGCCAACAAGGGCGTGAACCCGGACGAGGTCGTCGCCATCGGCGCCGCCCTCCAGGCCGGTGTCCTCAAGGGTGAGGTCAAGGACGTCCTGCTCCTCGACGTGACCCCGCTGTCCCTCGGTATCGAGACCAAGGGAGGGATCATGACCAAGCTCATCGAGCGCAACACCACGATCCCAACCAAGCGGTCCGAGATCTTCACGACGGCCGAGGACAACCAGCCGTCGGTGCAGATCCAGGTCTACCAGGGCGAGCGCGAGATCGCGGCGTACAACAAGAAGCTCGGGATGTTCGAGCTGACCGGTCTGCCGCCGGCCCCGCGTGGCGTCCCGCAGATCGAGGTCGCCTTCGACATCGACGCCAACGGCATCATGCACGTGACCGCGAAGGACCTCGGCACGGGCAAGGAGCAGAAGATGACCGTCACCGGCGGCTCCTCGCTGCCGAAGGACGAGGTCGACCGGATGCGCCAGGAGGCCGAGAAGTACGCGGAGGAGGACCACGCCCGCCGCGAGGCCGCCGAGACCCGCAACCAGGGCGAGCAGCTCGTCTACCAGACGGAGAAGTTCCTCAAGGACAACGAGGACAAGGTCCCCGGTGACGTCAAGACCGAGGTCGAGGCGTCCGTCGAGGAGCTGAAGGCCGCGCTCAAGGGCGAGGACACCGCTGAGATCCGCACGGCCACCGAGAAGGTCGCCGCCGTCTCGCAGAAGCTGGGCCAGGCCATGTACGCCGACGCCCAGGCCGCCGGCGGCGACGCCCCCGGTGCCGAGGCCCCGAAGGCCGACGGTTCCGACGAGGACGTCGTCGACGCCGAGATCGTCGACGAGGACCGCAAGGACGGTGCCGCGTGACGGAGGAGACCCCGGGCTTCGAAGAGCAGCCCGACGTCCCCTCCGGCGCCACCTCCGACGACGCCGATCCGCAGTCCGCCACCCCCTCTGCGGAGGGGGCGGCGGCCCCGGACGGGGACGACAGCGCACAGTTGGCCGGCCTGACGGCGCAGCTGGACCAGGCACGCACGGGACTCACCGAGCGCACCGCGGACCTCCAGCGACTCCAGGCCGAGTTCCAGAACTACCGCCGCCGCGTCGAGCGTGACCGGATCGCGGTCAAGGAGGTCGCCGTGGCGAACCTCCTGACCGAGCTCCTGCCCGTGCTCGACGACATCGGCCGCGCGCGGGAGCACGGCGAACTCGTGGGCGGATTCAAGTCCGTCGGCGAGTCGCTGGAGACCGTCGCGGCCAAGATGGGGCTCCAGCAGTTCGGCAAGGAGGGCGAGCCCTTCGACCCGACGATCCACGAGGCCCTGATGCACTCGTACGCGCCGGACGTCACGGAGACGACGTGCGTGGCGATTCTGCAGCCGGGGTATCGCTTCGGCGAGCGCACCATCCGCCCCGCGCGGGTGGCGGTCGCCGAGCCGCAGCCCGGGGCGCAGACGGTCAAGGGCGACGAGTCGGCCGAGGCGGCCGAGACCGCCAAGGACAAGGAGAGCGGTGGCCCGGACGAGGGCTGAGCTTGAACGAGGGAAGGAGGGACGTCGGGGATGAGCACCAAGGACTTCATCGAGAAGGACTTCTACAAGGTCCTCGGCGTCCCCAAGGACGCCACCGAGGCCGAGATCAAGAAGGCGTACCGGAAGCTCGCCCGCGAGAACCACCCGGACGCCAACAAGGGCAACGCCAAGGCGGAGGAGCGCTTCAAGGAGATCTCCGAGGCGAACGACGTCCTCGGTGACCCCAAGAAGCGCAAGGAGTACGACGAGGCACGCGCCCTCTTCGGCAACGGTGGCTTCCGGCCGGGTCCCGGCGCGGGCGGCGGCAACTTCAACTTCGACCTGGGCGACCTCTTCGGAGGCGGTGCCCCGGGCGGCGGCCAGGCCGGCGGAGCCGGTGGCTTCGGCGGCGGCATCGGTGACGTCTTCGGCGGCCTGTTCAACCGCGGCGGAGCCGGTACGGGAACCCGTACGCAGCCCCGGCGCGGCCAGGACATCGACACCGAGGTGACGCTGAGCTTCACCGAGGCGGTGGACGGGGCGACCGTTCCGCTGCGCATGACCTCGCAGGCCCCCTGCAAGGCCTGTTCGGGCACCGGCGACGCGAACGGCACACCCCGTGTGTGCCCGACGTGCGTCGGCACCGGCCAGGTCGCCCGCGGTTCGGGCGGTGGCTTCTCGCTCACCGACCCGTGCCCGGACTGCAAGGGCCGCGGGCTGATCTCGGAGAACCCCTGCGAGGTCTGCAAGGGCAGCGGCCGGGCCAAGTCGTCCCGGACCATGCAGGTGCGGATCCCCGCCGGCGTCAGCGACAGCCAGCGGATCCGGCTGCGCGGCAAGGGCGCTCCCGGTGAACGCGGTGGCCCCTCCGGCGACCTGTACGTCACCGTCCACGTGGACGCCCACCCGGTCTTCGGCCGCAAGGGCGACAACCTCACCGTCACGGTGCCCGTCACCTTCACGGAGGCGGCGCTCGGCGGCGAGGTGAAGGTGCCCACCCTGGGCGGACCCGCGGTGACGCTGAAGCTGCCGCCGGGCACGCCCAACGGACGCACCATGCGCGCCCGGGGCAAGGGCGCGGTCCGCAAGGACGGCACGCGGGGCGACCTGCTCGTCACCGTCGAGGTGGCCGTTCCGCAGGACGTGTCGGGCAAGGCTCGTGACGCGCTGGAGGCGTATCGCGAGGCGACCGCGGGTGAGGATCCGCGGGCGGAGCTGTTCCAGGCCGCGAAGGGAGCATGACGGAGCCATGGACACCACCGGTCGGCGGCGCAACCCGTACGAACTGACCGAGGAGACGCCGGTGTACGTCATCTCGGTGGCGGCCCAGCTCTCCGGACTGCACCCGCAGACCCTGCGTCAGTACGACCGGCTCGGCCTGGTCTCTCCCGACCGCACGGCCGGCCGGGGCCGCCGCTACTCGGCCCGCGACATCGAACTGCTGCGCACCGTCCAGCAGTTGTCGCAGGACGAGGGCATCAACCTGGCCGGCATCAAGCGCATCATCGAGCTGGAGAACCAGGTGGCGGCGCTCCAGTCGCGGGTCGCCGAGCTCCAGTCGGCCCTCGACGGCGCCGCGGCGGCCATGCAGCAGCGTGAGGCCGCCGTGCACGCCTCCTACCGTCGCGACCTGGTTCCGTACCAGGAGGTCCAGCAGACGAGCGCCCTGGTGGTCTGGCGTCCCAAGCGGTCGCCCGATCAGTGACCGAAGCACCCGAGAAGGGGCCCGGAGGTTCTTCCTCCGGGCCCCTTCTCGTCTGCCCGGCGCCGTCCGTGACCCTTTCCGACCGGTCGCGGTCCGCAGTGGCTCGATCTTTACGGTCCGGTCGGAATGGCCGGGTTGACCGCATTCGTTCGGACGCCCGCGCGGCGCGGTGGCGGGATCCGGTGCCCCGTGCGGACGCGTTCCGGCGCCTGACCCCGGGGTTTACCCGAGTGTCAACAGGCGTTAAAGGCATGGTGGATGGGGTCGCGCGGTCCGGGGCACCCCTCCCGTCCTGTGGATGACAGAGGGTGAAGCTGAGGGGATTGCTGGAACCTCGGGCGTAACCTCTTCCCACCGTGTTCACTTGTGGAACACAGAACGCTGTTGCCATCTCGTTAAGTGGCTACTCCTTGACGCTGAGGTGATCGCCGCGTTGGCTTTCAGCCACCTGGGTCGCAATGCTGCAACCTCGCCCGGAAGGCACCTGATGTGAACACTCGTAACACCGGTCTCCGTCGTACCGTCATAGCCCTGGCCTCATCCGCCGCCGCCCTCTCGCTCGCCGGCTGCGGGGTCGTGGACGGGCTCGGTGGAAGCGACGCCAAGGCCAGCCCCACGAAGGGCGACGACATCAAGGTGGGCCTCCTCCTTCCGGAGAAGGAGAACACCCGTTACGAGAAGTTCGACTACCCGATCATCAAGGAGCAGGTGGAGAAGCTCACCGAGGGCAAGGGTGAGGTGGTCTACCAGAACGCCGAGCAGGACGCGGGCAAGCAGCTCAGCCAGCTCCAGCAGATGGTCGACGACAAGGTCGACGTCATCCTCCTGGACTCGGTGGACTCGAAGTCGATCGCGAAGGGCGTGAAGAAGGCCAAGGACGCCGGCATTCCCGTCATCGCCTACGACCGGCTGGCGCAGGGCCCGATCGACGCGTACATCTCCTTCGACAACGAGCTGGTCGGCGAGGTCCAGGGCAAGGCCCTGGTCGGCGCGCTGGGCGCCGACTCCGCGACGAAGAAGATCATCATGATGAACGGCGCGACGACCGACCCGAACGCGGCGCAGTTCAAGTCCGGTGCCGAGTCCGAGCTCAAGGACAAGGTGATCATCTCCAAGACGTACGACACCAAGGACTGGAACCCGGTCAACGCCAAGGCCAACATGGAGAAGGCGATCCAGGAGGTCGGCCTCGACAACATCGCCGGGGTGTACGCCGCCAACGACGGCATCGCCGGCGCGGTCATCGACACCCTGAAGAGCGCGGGCGTCAGCAAGGTGCCGCCGGTCACCGGACAGGACTCCGAACTCGTCGCCGTGCAGCGGATCCTCAAGGGCGACCAGTTCATGAGCGTCTACAAGTCCTACCCGCAGGAGGCGAGCGCCGCCGCCGAGATGGCCGTCGCCCGCGTCCAGGGCCGCTCGATCGAGTTCGACGCGCTGACCCGCGACAAGGTGAGCAGCCCGACGAACAAGGACATTCCCGCGCAGCTCGTGCCCGTGGTCGACCTGACCAAGGGGAACATCGAGGACACGGTCCTGCAGGACAGCATCTACACCGTCAAGCAGATCTGCACCGCCCCCTACAAGGCGGCCTGTGACGCTCTGAAGCTCAAGTAGCACCGCGGTCGCCCAGGAGGCCGCCCGGCAGCGGCGAGGGCCTCCTGGTGCCCGCGGAACGGCGCACGACATGAGAGGGCCCGGGGTACACACCCCGGGCCCTCTTCGCGCTCCGGGGCGCTCCTCGCGGGACGCCGTCGCGGAGGGAGATATCCGGCCAAGCCCGAGCGGTGCGTCGGGGGTCTCTCGGGGGTCGTTCCCGCGAAGTCCCGGCCGTCCGGGGGGCGCTGCTTGCAGCTTGTTGCAACGGGCGGGGCGGAGGTGCGGATTTATGGTGACCAGGAGGGGCGAAACGGCGTGCGGGGACGGCGCAGCCGTGTTGCGGTGCCGGACGCGTCCGCGCATAGTTGCGCTGCGGAGGACGCCCTGACGCGGGGCTCACGCCAGGGGTCGGAGCTGGAGCCAGAGGTGGGAGATGGCCGGGCACGGGACGGACAGGCATCCGCACGGCGCTGACCGACTGTGCGAGGCCGGCGACCGGGTGTACTCGCGGGCCGTGCGGCGCGGCCGGGTGCCGCGCGACGACGCCGACCCGGTGCCGTGCCTGCTGGAACTGGCGCTGCTGCACCCCGACCCCGACGACATGGGCTGGCTGGTGCCGACCTCCCCGCAGGAGGTCATGACCCGGCTACTGCGCGGGGTGTACGAGGAGGTCAGCGCCAGTCAGGCGCGGGTGGGCGACGCGGTGTCCGCGTTCGAGTGGTACGCCGGGCTCGGCGGCCGCGTCCAGGCGCCCGCCGAGGGCGCCGCGATCCGCGTGCTGGACGGACTGCCGCGTATCCGGGCCGCCATGGACAAGGCGACCGAGGAGTGCGCGAGCGAGGTCCTGACGGTCCAGCCCGGAGGTATCCGGCGCGAGGACGAACTGGTGGAGGGACTGCACCGGGCGCTGGAGATGCGCCGGCGCGGGGTGCGCATGCGCGACCTGTACACGCATGTGGCCCGGCACGGCCAAGGCCTGCTGAACTACATGGACTTGATGGGGGACGCGGCCGAGGCCCGGACCCTCGACGAGGTCGTGGAACGGCTCATCCTCTTCGACCGCAAGGTCGCCTTCATCCCCGCGAACTCCGACCGCACCATCGCGCTGGAACTGCGCCATCCGGCGCTGATCGACTACCTGGTCACGGTGTTCGAGCGGTTGTGGCGTCTCGCGATCCCGCTGGCCTCGCCGCTGCCGTCCACGGGCATCGAGGGGATCACCCACCGCGAGCGCTCGATCGCCGCGCTGCTGGCGGAGGGGCATCAGGACGCGGTGGTCGCGGAGCGCCTCGGGATCAGTGTCCGCACCTGCCGGGCCCACATCGCCCGGCTCTCGGAGACGCTGGGTGCGGCCAGCCGTACGCAGTTGGGCGTGCGGATCGCGCAGGCGGGGCTGGACGGGCCGCCGCGCTCTCCGGAGCCGGCGACCGTCACCGTCCCGCGTCACGGCGCGGGTCCTGCCGCCGCGGGCCCTTCCGTGGCCGGCCCCGGCGCGGCCGGTGCCCAGGGGCTGCCCGGTCAGGGTTCGCCCGCCCAGCGCTGAGCGGGCGGTGGGTCAGTGGTCCTGTTCCAGGATGCCCGACTGGGCGATCAGGAAGCCGAGTTGGGCGCGGCTGCCGCTGCCCAGGGAGGCCGCGAGTTTCGCGATGTGGGCGCGGCAGGTGCGGACGTTCATCCCGAGCCGGCGGGCGATGGCCTCGTCCACGTGCCCCTCGATGAGCAGCTTGGCTATGGAGCGCTGGACGCCCGTGATGCCGTCCGGGGTGGACTCGTAGGTGACTTCCTCGCGCAGCGGGGTGGCGCGCCGCCAGAGCTGTTCGAAGACCCTGGTCAGATAGCGGACGAGGCCGGGATGGCGCAGTTCGAGAGCGAACTGGTTGTCGTCGCTCGCCGGGATGAAGGCGACGGTGCCGTCGCAGATGATGAGCCGCTCGATCAGCTCCTCCAGCGTCCGGATCTCGATCTTTCCGCTGGCTATGCGGTCCATGTAGGCGGCGGTGCCCTGGCTGTAGCGGACCGTGTGCTGGTAGAGCGTGCGGATGCGGACGCCGCGGTCGGTGAGCGGGCGGTCCCGTTCGAGGGCCTGGTTCAGGATGTGCTCGCTGCGGCGGCCGCCGGGCTGGATGGTGAGCATCTCCGTGTGGCACTCGGAGGTGGCGATGTCGAGCGCGGCGTTGATCCGGTCGATGCCCTCCAGCACGGTGATGGCGTGGGTGGGGGCGGGCGCCATCGCGCTGACCATCATGAACGGCTCGAATGATTCGGTCAGTTCGATGGTGCGGCGCCTGCGCTCCTGGATCTCGCGCTCAATAGGGTGGAGGCGCTGGGTGAGCGCGACGGACGGCGGCACCGGGCGCAGCCAGTTGGAGTCGTCGGGATCCGGGCGCAGCAGGGCGAACTCCAGCAGGCATGGCGCTGCCGTCGCTTCGGCCCGGGCGATCCGTCCGGTGCTCAAAGCGCTCGTGTACAAGCGCGCCCCTTCGTCACAAAGTTCCGTGACGGGATGGGGATGTGTCTGGTTTGTGCGTTCTATGGGCAAATCGCCACCCCCCAGGGTCCTGAACATGCAGGAACATGATGCATCGTGTCGGTGGTGGTGACGTGCCTGAATGAGACATCGTCTTCATTACCGGGGGAGAGGATCCGATCAAGTGAGGACGAAGCCGACTATGTACAGGAGAATGCTTCGCTCGGTACTTGCCACCGCTTTCTCCGCGGTTGTGGCTGTCGGGGCCCTGAGTGGTGTGGGTCTCGCGGCGGGGGGTTCGTCGACCACCTCGGCGCCACCGGACAGCGGCTGGGGCAGTGCACCCGCGGTTCTCTCCCTGGACAGTGGCTGGGGCAACGGGCCTGCGGCCCTCGCTCTGGACAGTGGCTGGGGCAACGCGGCGAAGGCGCTGCCCGCGGACAGTGGCTGGGGCAACGCGGCGAAGGCGCTGCCCGGCGACAGCGGCTGGGGCAACGTACGGACGGACCTGGCCGACAGTGGCTGGGGCAACGTGAAGGCGATCGTGCTGGCTGACAGCGGCTGGGGTTTCGTGGCTCCGGCCGGCAGTGCTTCGAGTGACGTCACGAAGGCTTCAGTGGACTCATGACTACACCACCCGACGACCGTTCGTTCCGGCGCGAGATGGCCACCGCGTACCGCTCCGGCTGGCATTTCATCGACCTGGTCACCGCCATCCCCCACAGCGGTGACTCGCTGATGGTGACCGTCTTCGGTGAGCCCGTCGTCGTCACCCGCGACGACGACGAGGACGTACGGGCCTATCGGTGTCTGCGGCGGCCTCGGGGGGCGCCGCAGCCAGTACGGTGCGCCATCCGGTACGGAATGATCTTCGTGAACCTCGATCAGCGCGACCACCGCCTGACCGGACCCGACATCCCCGACATCGAGACCATCGCAGCCACCCCCCGCAGTGCCTGACGCGATTCCCCCGTCGTAGTAGATCGCGCAGGTACTTCCCCCCGCAGCGGCGTCACCGTGACCTGAACACGGTGACGCCGCTGCAGTTTTCCCGGAAATCTCCGGGTTTCCGCCGATCCTGGCAAGGGCTGAAACCAGCCGTAGGCGACGCGGTGCGCGGCCTTCCGTGCCGCCCGTTCTCAGCCGTGCCCCAGTGCCCTCGTCAGCTCGATCTCGATCACCACGCGGGCCGGGTTCGGGGACGGCACCCGCTCGTAGCGCTCCGTGTAGCGCCGGACCGCGTCCGCGACGCGCTCCGGGTCCGTGGACACCCGGGCCAGCCCCTCCAGCGTCGCCCAGCGCCGGCCGTCCACCTGGCAGACCGCCACCCGCGCCCCGTCCGGCCCCGCCGCCCGCACGTGGGCCGCCTTCGCGGTGGCCCCGCCGGTGATGATCCGGGCGAGACCGGCCTCGGGGTCGTAGGTGACGCCGACGGGCACCACGTGCGGGGTGCCGTCGCGGCGCAGGGTCGTCAGGGTGCAGAGGTGGCGCTCGCGCCAGAAGCGCAGGTAGGCGGCGTCGGGCCGCCGCGGGTCCACCGGAAGGGAAGCCATGAGGCCTGAATCTACGCCCCGCCCCGCCCGTTCCTGCCCCGCACCAGCCTTGAGTGGAATAGACTCAAGTTTGTGTACGTTGCCCGTGTCAGGCAACGGTCGGGACACCAGGAGGAGGAGAACGCGAACGTGGACGCCGAGCTGACCAACAGGAGCCGGGACGCGATCAACGCGGCCAGCAGCCGTGCCGTGACGGAGGGGCACCCGGACCTCACCCCCGCCCACCTGCTGCTCGCTCTGCTGGAGGGGCAGGACAACGAGAACATCATCGACCTGCTGGCCGCGGTGGAGGCCGACCAGGCCTCGGTACGGGCCGGCGCCGAGCGCGTGCTCGCCGACCTGCCCAGCGTGGCCGGTTCCACCGTCGCGCCCCCGCAGCCCAACCGCGAACTGCTCGCCGTCATCGCGGACGCCGCCGAGCGCGCCAAGGAGCTGGGTGACGAGTTCATCTCCACCGAGCACCTGCTCGTCGGGATCGCCGCGAAGGGCGGCCGGTGTGGCGACGTACTCTCCCAGCAGGGCGCCAGTGCGAAGAAGCTGCTGGAGGCGTTCCAGAAGACCAGGGGAGGGCGCAGGGTGACGACCCCGGATCCCGAGGGCCAGTACAAGGCACTCGAAAAGTTCGGTACGGACTTCACCGCCGCCGCGCGTGAGGGCAAGCTCGACCCGGTCATCGGCCGGGACCAGGAGATCCGCCGGGTGGTGCAGGTCCTGTCCCGCCGTACCAAGAACAACCCGGTCCTCATCGGCGAGCCCGGCGTCGGCAAGACCGCCGTCGTCGAGGGGCTGGCCCAGCGGATCGTGAAGGGCGACGTGCCCGAGTCGCTCAAGAACAAGCGCCTCGTCTCCCTCGACCTCGGCGCCATGGTCGCCGGCGCGAAGTACCGCGGCGAGTTCGAGGAGCGGCTGAAGACCGTGCTCGCGGAGATCAAGGACTCCGACGGGCAGGTCATCACCTTCATCGACGAGCTGCACACGGTCGTCGGGGCCGGCGCGGGCGGCGACTCCGCCATGGACGCCGGCAACATGCTGAAGCCCATGCTCGCCCGAGGTGAGCTGCGCATGGTCGGCGCCACCACCCTCGACGAGTACCGCGAGCGGATCGAGAAGGACCCGGCGCTGGAGCGGCGCTTCCAGCAGGTGCTGGTCGCCGAGCCGAGCGTCGAGGACACCATCGCGATCCTGCGCGGACTCAAGGGCCGCTACGAGGCCCACCACAAGGTCCAGATCGCCGACCGCGCGCTGGTGGCCGCCGCGACCCTCTCCGACCGCTACATCACCTCCCGCTTCCTGCCCGACAAGGCCATCGACCTCGTCGACGAGGCCGCCTCACGGCTGCGCATGGAGATCGACTCGTCGCCCGTCGAGATCGACGAGCTCCAGCGGGTCGTCGACCGGCTGAAGATGGAGGAGCTCGCGATCGGCAAGGAGACCGACGCGGCCAGCAGGGAGCGGCTGGACAAGCTGCGCCGCGACCTCGCCGACAAGGAGGAGGAGCTGCGCGGGCTCACCGCCCGCTGGGAGAAGGAGAAGCAGTCCCTCAACCGCGTCGGTGAGCTGAAGGAGAAGCTCGACGAGTTGCGCGGCCAGGCCGAACGCGCCCAGCGCGACGGCGACTTCGACACCGCCTCCAAACTGCTCTACGGCGAGATCCCCACCCTGGAAAGGGACTTGGAGGAGGCATCGGAGGCCGAGGAGGAGGCCGGCCGGGACACCATGGTCAAGGAGGAGGTCGGCCCCGACGACATCGCCGACGTCGTGGGCTCCTGGACCGGCATCCCCGCCGGACGCCTGCTGGAGGGCGAGACCCAGAAACTCCTGCGCATGGAGGAGGAGTTGGGCCGCCGGCTGATCGGCCAGGCCGAGGCGGTGGGCGCCGTCTCCGACGCCGTGCGCCGCACCCGCGCCGGCATCGCCGACCCGGACCGCCCCACCGGTTCCTTCCTGTTCCTCGGCCCGACGGGCGTCGGCAAGACCGAACTCGCCAAGGCCCTCGCCGACTTCCTCTTCGACGACGAGCGGGCGATGGTCCGCATCGACATGTCGGAGTACGGCGAGAAGCACAGCGTGGCCCGGTTGGTCGGAGCCCCGCCCGGCTACGTGGGGTACGAGGAGGGCGGCCAGCTCACCGAGGCGGTACGCCGCCGCCCGTACAGCGTGATCCTGCTCGACGAGGTGGAGAAGGCGCACCCCGAGGTCTTCGACGTGCTGCTCCAGGTGCTGGACGACGGGCGGCTGACGGACGGTCAGGGCCGGACGGTCGACTTCCGCAACACCATCCTGATCCTCACCTCGAACCTGGGGAGCCAGTTCCTCGGCGGGCAGAGTCTCGCCGATCCGACGAGCTCCGAGGAGGACAGGAAGCGTCAGGTCCTGGAGGTCGTCCGTGCCTCGTTCAAGCCGGAGTTCCTGAACCGGCTGGACGACCTGGTGGTCTTCTCCGCGCTCGACCGGGCGGAGCTGGAGCGCATCGCCCGCCTCCAGATCGACCGGCTGGCCAAGCGGCTCGCCGAGCGCCGGCTCACCCTGGAGGTCAGCGACGCGGCCCTGGCCTGGCTCGCCGAGGAGGGCAACGACCCGGCGTACGGGGCGCGCCCGCTGCGGCGCCTCGTCCAGACCGCCATCGGCGACCGGCTGGCCAAGGAGATCCTGGCCGGTGAGGTCAAGGACGGCGACACGGTCCGCGTGGACGCCTTCGGCGACGGCCTGATCGTGGGGCCGGCCACCGGCAAGACGCTGTAACCGGAGCACGTGTTCCGGCCAGGGCCCGCGGCTCCGTGCCGCGGGCCCTCGGCGTGTCCGGAACCGGCCGGCTCCTCGGCCGCCCGGAACGGAGCGGAGGCCTCGGCCCGCTCCGGGACCGACATGTGCATGTTCATCCCGCCGTCGCCGTCACGACGCCCCGCATACCCCCGTGGCCCATCCCCACCTGGCCCGATGTCCCCGGATGACCGGATCTTGTCAGCCCCCGGCGGACAGGCCCGGCCAGGGGTTGCCACCCCCCGCCCCGCATGGGGGAGGATGGCAGGATCCGTACGAAGGGAAATACACGGTGAGCATCGACCCGTCCTCGATTCCGAACTTCGGGGGCCAGCCCGAGCCGCAGCCCGGCGGCCCCGCGGGCCCCGTGGTCCCGGATCAGGACCTCGTGAAGCAGCTCCTGGAGCAGATGGAGCTGAAGTACGTCGTCGACGACGAGGGTGACCTCGCGGCGCCGTGGGAGGAGTTCCGTACGTACTTCATGTTCCGCGGCGAGGGTGACCAGCAGGTCTTCTCGGTGCGGACGTTCTACGACCGGCCGCACCAGCTCGAGGAGAAGCCCGCGCTCCTGGAGTCGATCGACGACTGGAACCGCCGCACCCTGTGGCCGAAGGTCTACAGCCACACGCACGACGACGGCACCGTCCGCCTGATCGGCGAGGCGCAGATGCTGATCGGCACCGGCGTCAGCCTGGAGCACTTCGTGTCCTCCACGGTCAGCTGGGTCCGCGCCGCCATCGAGTTCGACAAGTGGCTCGTCGAGCAGCTCGGCCTGGAGCAGGAGATCAACGAGGCGGAGAAGCCCGAGGACGACGAGGAGTAGGTCTCCTCCTCGCGGCGGCGCACCCCCTCGCGGACACGCTCTAGAGCGGGGTGTGCGCGACCACGACGAGATACGCGCCGTAGGCGAACGAGAGCCCGGCCAGGGCACCGACCACCAGGGTCGCGTGCCAGGGGCGGGCTCTCGCCGTCCTGACCAGGGCCGAGGCGAGCGGCAGCAGCAGCGGGAACGCGGGCAGCAGGAAGCGCGGCTTCGACGCGAAGAACCCCGAACCGCCCAGCGCGATCAGCAGCAGGACCCCGCTGTGCACCAGCAGCGGCAGCGGCGCCCGCTCCGCGATCAGCAGCGCGTACAGCAGCACGGCCGCCGCGACGATCACCATCGCCATGGGGAACACGAACCGGCCGCCGTGCAGCAGCAGGTGCCGGACGAAGTGAAGGGCCCCCGCGCCGAGGTCGAAGCGCGAGCCCCAGCTCCGCTGCACCGCGAAGTAGCCGTCGGGCAGGTCGCCCCTGCGGTGGCCGACCCACAGCACGTAGCCCGCCCAGCCGAGCGGCGCGAGCGCGGCGCCCGTCCACAGCCTGTGGGAAACCCTGCCGCGGCGGCGCACGAGCTCGCACACGGCCGCCGCGAGGACCGCCGCTGCCACCGCGAGGCCGTTCGGCCGGGTCAGCCCCGCGAGCGCGGCCAGCGCGCCCGCCCACACCCAGCGTCCGTCGAGCACCGCGTACAGCGACCAGGCGGCGAACGCGGTCAGCAGGGGTTCGGTGTACGCCATCGACAGCACCACCGAGTGCGGCAGCAGCCCCCACAGCAGCACCAGGGCCGTACCGACCGCCCGGCCGCGCAGCCGCGCGCCGACCGCGTAGACCCCGCACGCCGCGACCGCCGCCGCGAGCCAGGAGACCAGCAGGGCCGCGGTGCTCGCGTTCAGCGGCGTCAGCGTGGTCACGGCGCGCACGAGGCCCGGGTACAGCGGGAAGAACGCCAGGTCGCTGTAGACGACCCCGGGGCGCAGGTGCAGGGTGTGGCCGTAGCCGTGCGCCGCGATCCTCAGGTACCAGAGCGAGTCCCAGGACCGCGCGAGCAGCGTCGCCGGATGCCTGCCGGTGGCCCACGCGGTCGCGGCGAGCACGAGGACGCCCGTCACGCGCGCGGCGGTGAACAGCCCGAGCGCGGTCAGCAGGGGGGACCATCGTGCGCGCGCGCCGCTGGAGGGGCCGACGGCACGGCCGGCGGGCTGCGCAACGGCGGGGCGGGCGAGGGTGTCCGGGTGGGTCACACCCGAACTCTCCGATCCCTACGAGGTGTTCGCGAGCCGGGAGCACCCGTGCGGGTACGGATCCCCGCCCCCCGGCGTGCCGCGCGGACGGCGGCGTCCGCCGATGCTAGGGAGGACACGACCCAGGGGAGTGTCCTCCCGCCCGGGCCGGGCTACCAGGCCGCCTTCAGCCGTCGCGAGGCCTCCTCCAGGACGTCCGTCCGCTTGCAGAACGCGAACCGCACGAACGGCGCGCCCGCCTCCCGGTGGTCGTAGAAGACCGCGTTCGGGATGGCGACGACCCCGGCGCGTTCGGGCAGCGCGCGGCAGAACGCGAAGCCGTCGGACTCGCCGAGCGGCCGGATGTCGGTGGTGATGAAGTACGTGCCCTGCGGCCGGAAGACCGAGAAGCCCGCGTCGGTCAGACCCGCCGCCAGCACGTCCCGCTTGCGCAGCATGTCCGCGCGGAACCCGTCGAAGTAGTCGTCCGGCAGCGCGAGCGCCTCCGCGACGGCGTACTGGAAGGGCCCCGACGCCACATACGTCAGGAACTGCTTCGCCGACCGTACGGCGCCGACCAGGGCCGGCGGCGCGGTCACCCAGCCGACCTTCCAGCCGGTGAAGGAGAACGTCTTGCCCGCGCTGCCGATGGTGACCGTCCGCTCGCGCATGCCGGGCAGGGTGGCCAGCGGGATGTGCTCGGCGTCGTCGAATACCAGGTGTTCGTAGACCTCGTCGGTCACCACGAGCAGGTCCCGCTCGACGGCGAGCCGGGCGATCTCCGTCAGCTCCGCGCGGGTCAGGACGGTGCCCGTCGGGTTGTGCGGGGTGTTGAGCAGCAGCAGCCGGGTCCGGTCGGTGACCGCGTCGCGCAGCTCGTCGAGGTCGAGCCGGAAGCGGCGGTGCGAGGCCCCGGCCGCGGTGTCGGCGGACGCCGCGTCGTCAGGACGCAGTGTCACGGGCACGCGCGTGCCGCCCGCCATGGCGATGGAGGCCGCGTACGAGTCGTAATACGGCTCCAGGGCGATCACCTCGTCGCCCGGTTCCAGCAGCGCGAGCAGGGCGGCGGCGATGGCCTCGGTGGCGCCCGCCGTCACCAGCACCTCGGTGTCGGGGTCGTAGGACAGGCCGTAGCGGCGCTCCTGGTGAGCGGCGACGGCGGCGCGCAGTTCGGGGACGCCCGGCCCCGGCGGGTACTGGTTGCCGCGGCCGTCCCGCAGCGCGCGGACCGCCGCCTCCCGAATCTCCTCGGGACCGTCCGTGTCGGGGAAACCCTGGCCGAGGTTGATCGATCCGGTGCTCGTCGCGAGGGCGGACATCTCGGCGAAGATCGTCGTCCCGAACTCGGCGAGCCGGCGGTTCAACAGGGGTCGCGCGCTGGAGGTCATGCGCGCCATCCTCCGCCCAAGCCCCGGAGTCCTCAACTCACCTGCCCCGCCGGGCGCCCGCACCGGTCAGGACCCGCGTCCCCTTCAACCGATCCCCCGGTCGATCCCACAGCCGATCACTCAGTCGATACAGAACTCGTTGCCCTCGATGTCCAGCATCGGGATGCACGCGTCGTTGCCGTCGTACAGCGTGCGCACGTGAACGGCCCCGAGCGGTTCCAGCCGGGCGCGCTCGGCCTCCAGGGCGGCGAGGCGCTCCTCGCCCACGAGTCCGGTGCCGACCCGCACGTCGAGATGCACCCGGTTCTTGACGGCCTTCCCTTCGGGGACGCGCTGGAAGTACAGCCGGGGGCCGACACCCGACGGGTCGACGCAGGCGAACCACGCGTCCCGCTCCTCCGGGGACTGCGCGTCCTTGAAAGCGTCCCAGGTGGCGAACCCCTCCGGCGGCGGCGGGACGACGTATCCCAGCACCTCGCACCAGAAGCGGGCCAGCCGCTCGGGTTCCGCGCAGTCGAAGGTGACCTGGAACTTCTTGATCGACGTCATCGGGCAACCGTAGGGGCGAGCGGCGCCCGGAGGCATCCCGGTTTTCGGATGCTCAGGAGTTGCTCAACTCTGCTTTGGGGTGTGACGCGTGAGGGCATCCCCCTGTCACGCAAGACCGGAATCGAGAAGCACGCCCACGGGGGGCCGCTTCGGGGGAACGAAAGGAGGGTGGCGCCATGATCTTCGGCATCATCCTGGCGGTCGTCCTGCTCGTCGTGTTCGTGAAGGCAGTGAGCGGGGGCAGCAAGCGGAAGCGCCGGCCCGGGGGCCGGTCGGGAAGTGGCTCCGGGAGCAGCGACAGCAGTTGGTGGGCCGGCGGCGGGGCCGCGGCGGGCGGCAGCAGCGCGTCCTGTTCGTCGGGCGGTTCGTCCGGCGGTCACCACGGAGGCCACGGAGGCCACGGGGGTCACTCCTGCGGGGGTCACTCGTCGTGCGGAGGCTCGTCCTGCGGGGGCGGGTCCTCGTGCGGAGGCGGCGGCGGATGCGGCGGAGGCAGCTGACACGGGGCAGCTGAGCTCCCCGCGGGGAACGCGCGTCCGGCGCACGGAAGTGCCCGTCGGCAGTCCTCTGCCGGCGGGCACTTCCGTACCCCCGGGCGTACGCCGTAGTTGAACAGTTGAGCTGGGCAGCCCTCGGGGGGATGGAAACCCTACGAAGTTGGGTAAAAACGCTGTGGCGGCGCCACCGTTCATGATTCCCTCTAAACCACCACAGCAGCCCTGGTAAATCACCGAAGCAGCCCTGGGCCGACAGGCCTCGGAAGTCCATCGGATGGTCCTATCGGAACCGTCCTCCGGATGTCCTTCCGGCCGGGCTGACCGGGCCGTTCCCCCGGTGTTGACCGGCTGCGCCGGAACCCCACCTCACCTTTGCGTGCTAGCGGAGCCGACCCATGCTCACGACCCTGAACACCTCGTACACCGACACGCGCGCGGCCGATCTCGCCTGGGCACTGGGCCGCGAACCGCTGCCGGCCCTCGCCACTCTCGATCTCGAACTGAACGGGGCGAAACTGCAGTTGAGACTGCTCGGCGCGTCCCACCAGGTGCTCCTCGAAGAGGAGCGGGGCAGCTGTTCGGAGACCGTCGCGTGCATCCCGGGCAGCAGCACGCCCCTGCCGCTCGGCGTGGCCAAGCAGTTCGGCGACTGGGAGTACGAGTTCGCGGCCCGCGTCGAGGTCCTGTCGCCCGGCTCCTTCGCGGGCCGCGCCCAGGAGTTGCTCGCGCTGGTCTCGGACCACCCCCAGGGCCTCGCCGGCGTCTTCCCCGGCAGTCCGCACGCCTTCACCGCCATGCTCGCCCAGCGCCACGACGGCCAGGTCCATTGGCGTACGTGGCACGCGTACCCGCAGGACGGGCAGTTGGTCGCGACGCGTACGCGGGTCGGCGTGCGCGCGGACGCGCTCAGCGCGTCCGGGGTCTGAGGAAGCGGGCCGCGGGCCGCGCATGGGTGCCGGGTCCGGGGGGAAGATGCCCGCGCCGGCCCGTCTGCCATGAAGCGCAACGCTTTCCACACGTGTGGGTGACGAAGCGCAGTGGTGCCGTGACGTAGCGTTCGCAGCGTGATCGAACCGCACGCGCCTGCCCCACCCGGCGCGCCGCCGCCCTGGAGTGTCCAGGGCCAGGCGCGGCTGCCCGTCCGCCCGGGCGTCGGCCGGTTCCTCGTCCTGGCCGGCGTGTTCGTCTGCGCGGCCTGCGGACTGGTGTACGAACTGGAACTCGTCGCCCTCGCCTCCTACTTGATCGGCGACTCCGTCACCCAGGCCTCCGTGGTGCTGTCCGTCATGGTCTTCGCCATGGGGGTCGGCTCCCTCGCCGCGAAACGGCTGCGCCCGCGCGCCGCGGCCGGCTTCGGCGCGGTCGAGGCGGCTCTCGCGCTGGTCGGCGGATGCAGCGCGATGGCCCTGTACGCGGTGTTCGCCTGGACCGGCGGCTGGGGCGGCCTGTGGGCGGACGGGTCCCGCTGGCTGCTGGTGGCCTTCTCGCTCGCCATCGGCCTGCTCATCGGCGCCGAGGTCCCCCTCCTCATGGAGCTGATACAACGCATCCGCCGCCAGGACCCGGGCGGCGCGGTCGCCGACCTGTTCGCCGCCGACTACGTGGGCGCCCTCGTCGGCGGCCTCGCCTTCCCCTTCCTGCTGCTGCCCCTGCTCGGCCAGCTCACCGGCGCACTGCTCACCGGCACGGTCAACGCGGTCGCGGGCGGCGCCCTCGTGCTCGGCCTGTTCCGCAAGGACCTGACCCGCCGGGCGCGCTGGACCCTGCTCGTCGCCAACGTCGTCGTCCTCGGCCTCCTCGCCTCCGCCGCGGTACTGGTCGACGACTTCGAGCGGGCCGCGCGGCACGCCGTGTACGGAGGGGACGTCCGGGTGGCGCTGCGCAGCGGTGTCCAGGAGGTCGTCCTCGCGGGCGGCACCCGCGGGCGCCCGCTGCACCTCTTCCTCGACGGCCGCCTGCGGTTCAGCGGCCGCGACGAGCACCGTTACCACGAGGCCCTCGTACATCCGGCGATGAACGGACCGCACGCGCGCGTGCTCATCCTCGGCGGCGGTGACGGGCTCGCCGCCCGCGAGGTGCTGCGGCACCCCGGGGTGCGCCGGGTCGACGTCGTCGAGATCGACGCGGACGTCGTCCGGCTCGCCCGCCGCGACGCCGCGCTCACCGCCCTCAACCACCACGCGTACGACGACCCCCGCGTGCACGAGGTGACGGCGGACGCCTTCACCTGGCTGCGCGGGGCTGCCTCGACGTACGACGTGGTCGTCTCGGACCTCCCCGACCCGGGCATCACCGCGAGCACCAAGCTGTACTCGCAGGAGTTCTACGGCCTCGCCCGCCGTGTCCTCGCCCCCGGAGGGCGTCTCGTCGTCCACGCCGGGCCGCTCGCCGGGCGGCAGCGGGCGTTCTGGACGGTGGACGCGACGCTCCGCGCGGCGGGCCTGCGCACCACGCCCTACCGGGTCGCCGGACGGGACTCCGGGTTCGCCGCCGGACCCGACCGCACCATCGGCGGCTCCGTGGGCGCCCCGGGCGACTGGGGCTTCGTGCTCGCGGCCCGCTCGCCCGAGCCGCTGCGGCTGCCGGCCTCCGGACCGCGGCTGCGCACCCTCACCCGGGCGGCCCTGGCCGCCGACGCCCTGGCCGCCGATCGCAGCCGCCCGCACCGGCCCCTCGCGCCCTCCACGCTGGTGCACCCGCGGTACTCCGAGTGAGCAGGAGGTGCGGGAATCCCGGGATACCCGGGTGCGGTCCGGGGCGTGCTGGGTAGGCTCGGCTGACATGGAGCATGAGGTGTTCGTTCCGTTTCCGGCCGGGCCGCTCAGGGAGGCACTGGCCGACCCCGTCCGGGTCGCCCGCGCCGTCCCGGGGCTCCAACAGGACGCGTCGGCCGGCCCCGACGCCGAGCGGGACCCCGCCGGGACCGCGCACCCCCGGCCGGTACGGGTCGCCGGGCGCCTGAAGGTCCGCGTCGCCGGTCACACGATCACCTACCGCGGGGCCCTTCGGCTCACCGCCCGGGAGGACGGTTCCTACGCCGTCGAGGGCGACGGCACGGAGGTGCGCGGCAGGGGCGTGGTGAAACTGGCGCTCACCCTGCGTCTGGCGCCCGCCGAGGACGGTACGACGCTCACCTACGGCGGCACGGCGTCCGCCGACGGGCGCGTCACCGAACTCCCCGAGGACTCGGTCGGCGCGGCGGCCCGCCGCCTGCTGAGCCGCTTCACGGAGTCCCTGACGACGAGCCTCACGCCGGAGAACGGGGAGCCGGAGCCCCGGCCCCACAGCGGGACCGAGCCGCGCGCCGCCGCCGGGGAACCCGCGCACGAGCGCGAGCCCGGGGACTCCACGCCGACCGGGACGGACGCGGCGCCCGAGACGGCCGAGAGCGGACCCGAGGACGAGCACGCCGAGCCCGCCTCCGGCCCGGACGCCGGAACGGGACCCGCGGAGGGGGCGGAAGCGGCGGCCTCCGGCGACGGGACCGAGCCGGTGCCGGGTGCCGAGGCGTCCGGCCTCTTCGAGACCGACGTACCGCCTTCGTCCCTCGAACCGGGGGCCGAGGACGAGGACTTCGGGGACTTCGGGGGAGAGGCCTTCGTCGTGGAGGACGGGGAGCCGGGGGCCGAGGACGCGATGGCCGAGGCGGCCCACGCGCGGCGGACGATGATCGGACGCAGCGCCGAGGAGGTGGACCACGCCCCGCCGCGCGGCCGCTACGCCCCCGTCCCGCCCCCGGAGGCGACCGCCGCCCGTGCCACCCTGCGCTGGGCGGCCCCCGCCGCGGCCATCGCCGTGGCCTCGGCGATCGCCGTGACCCGCGCCCTGCGCAGGCGCAGGTAGCCACCGGAGGCCGACACCGGGCGCAGGGCGCCGGTGCGGGGCGGGTCCGCTGTGCGTGCGGGTGGGGCTCGGGAACGGGGAACGGACCAGTAGGGTCGCTGTGTGAGTGACGAAGACATCACGCTGACCGCGGGTGACGCGGAGGTGACCGTGACGCCGGGCAACGGCGGACGGATCGGGAGTCTGCGGGTCGGTGGCGTCGAACTGCTGCGGCAGGGCGCGAAGTTCGGGTGCTTCCCGATGGTCCCGTGGTGCGGGCGCACCCGGGACGGCCGGTTCCTCGACGGCGCGACCGTCCGGCAGATGCCGCTGAACTCCCCGCCGCACGCCATCCACGGCACCGCCCGCGACGGCGCCTGGAAGACGGCCCGCGCCACCGCCGACGAGGCCGTGATCACGTACGACCTGGTGGAGCCCTGGCCGCACCCCGGCCGCGTCACGCAGGCGTTCGCCCTCACCGGGGACGCGCTGACGGTCACCATGTCCGTGGAGACGTACGGGGACTCGTTCCCCGCCCAGATCGGCTGGCACCCCTGGTTCCACCGGAACCTCGGCGACGGCGGCGCGGACGTCCGGGTCGACTTCCTGCCCGCGTGGCAGGAGGAGCGCGGCGACGACCACCTGCCCACCGGCCGCCGCCTCGACCCGCAGCCCGGCCCCTGGGACGACTGCTTCGGCATGCCGGACGGCGTCGACGTCACCCTCACCTGGCCGGAGCGGCTGGAGCTGAAGGTCACCAGCCGCGAGGAGTGGGCCGTCGTCTACGACGAGCAGGAGGCAGCCGTGTGCGTGGAGCCGCAGACCGGTCCGCCGAACGGCCTCAACACCCACCCCCGCCTGGTCACCCCCATCGAGCCCCTCGAAGCCACCATGACCTGGAGCTGGCGGCGCCTCTAAGCTGGCGGCATGAGTGACGTCAACGCAGTAATGCCGGCAGGCACACGCGGCGAGCTGCTGCAGCAGATCAAGGACAAGGCCGTGGTGCACGGCAAGGTGACCCTCTCCTCGGGTCTGGAAGCCGACTACTACGTGGACCTGCGCCGCATCACGCTGGACGGCGAGGCCGCCCCGCTCGTCGGTCAGGTCCTGCTCGACCTGACCGAGGGGCTGGACTACGACGCGGTGGGCGGCCTGACCATGGGCGCCGACCCGGTCGGCACGGCCATGCTGCACGCCGCCGCGGCGCGCGGGCGCAAGCTCGACTCGTTCGTCGTCCGCAAGGCCGCGAAGGCGCACGGCCTCCAGCGTCGCGTCGAGGGTCCCGAGATCAAGGGCCGGCGCGTGCTCGTCGTCGAGGACACCTCGACCACGGGCGGCTCCCCGCTCGAAGCGGTCCAGGCGGTCCGGGAGGCGGGTGCCGAGGTCGTCGGCGTCGCCACGATCGTCGACCGGGCCACCGGAGCCGCCGAGAAGATCGAGGCGGGCACCGGCGTGCCGTACCTCTTCGCCTACTCCAAGGACGAGTTGGGCCTCGACTGACGACGCTCCCGCGGGACCCCGCCCGGCGCGGGGTCCCGTATGCCGGACACGGGGTGCGGACCATCCGGGCACGTCTGGAAAGATGGGGCCGACGATGACGTCGCCCCCCTAGGTCAGGGCCATAGCACCAGTCCCGTCGTACGGCAGCAGCAGTACGCAGACCCGCACATACAAGGAGCGGACAGATGCCCATCGCAACCCCCGAGGTCTACGCCGAGATGCTCGACCGGGCGAAGGCAGGCAAGTTCGCCTACCCGGCCATCAACGTGACCTCGTCCCAGACCCTGCACGCTGCGCTGCGCGGCTTCGCGGAGGCGGAGAGCGACGGCATCATCCAGATCTCCACCGGTGGTGCGGAGTTCCTGGGCGGCCAGCACAACAAGGACATGGTGACCGGCGCCGTCGCCCTCGCCGAGTTCGCGCACATCGTGGCCGCCAAGTACGACATCACGGTCGCGCTGCACACCGACCACTGCCCCAAGGACAAGCTGGACGCCTACGTGCGCCCGCTGATCGAGGTGTCCGCCGAGCGCGTCGCCCAGGGCCGGAACCCGCTGTTCCAGTCGCACATGTGGGACGGCTCCGCCGAGACCCTCGCCGACAACCTGGCCATCGGCCAGGAGCTGCTCGCGAAGGCCGTCGCCGCGAAGATCATCCTCGAGGTGGAGATCACCCCCACCGGCGGCGAGGAGGACGGCGTCAGCCACGAGATCAACGACTCGCTGTACACGACCGTCGACGACGCGCTGCGCACCGCCGAGGCCCTCGGCCTGGGCGAGAAGGGCCGCTACCTGCTGGCCGCGTCCTTCGGCAACGTCCACGGCGTGTACAAGCCGGGCAACGTCGTGCTCCGCCCCGAGCTCCTCAAGGACCTCCAGGAGGGTGTCGGCGCCAAGTACGGCAAGGCGAGCCCGTTCGACTTCGTCTTCCACGGCGGCTCCGGCTCCACCGCCGAGGAGATCGCCACCGCGCTGGAGAACGGCGTCGTGAAGATGAACCTCGACACCGACACCCAGTACGCCTTCACCCGCCCGGTCGTGGACCACATGTTCCGCAACTACGACGCCGTCCTGAAGGTCGACGGCGAGGTCGGCACCAAGTCGAAGTACGACCCGCGCACCTGGGGCAAGCTCGCCGAGGCCGGCATGGCCACGCGCGTGACCGAGGCCTGCGCCGCCCTGCGCTCCACGGGCACCCGCCTCAAGTAGGCGCGCACCCGCCCGCCCGGCCATGGCCGGGCCGACGCGGTCGCGCCCGCTCGTCACTTCCGGTAGGGCCCGGCACCCCACGCGGTGCCGGGCCCTTCCGTATGCTCCGGGGTATGGCTGTGCCCGAGCGGGACGCATCGGACGACGGACCCGACACCGCGGTCGGACCTGCCCTACGGATCGCCTCCCCGGCGGGGAAGTGGGTCCTGCTGACCACGGTCCTCGGCTCCAGCATGGCCCTGCTGGACTCGACGGTCGTCAACGTCGCCCTGCCGGCCATCGGCCGCGACCTGGACGCGAGCCTTGCCGCGCTCCAGTGGACCGTCAACGGCTACATGCTCTCGCTGGCCGGGCTGATCCTGCTCGGCGGCTCGCTCGGCGACCGCTTCGGGCGCCGGAGGATCTTCGTCGTCGGCGTGGTGTGGTTCGCCGCCGCGTCGCTGATGTGCGGGCTCGCGCCGAACGTCGGCATCCTCATCGCGGCCCGCGTGCTCCAGGGCGTCGGCGGGGCGCTGCTCACGCCCGGTTCGCTGGCGATCATCCAGGCCTCCTTCCACCCCGCCGACCGGGCCCGGGCCGTCGGCCTGTGGTCGGGCTTCGGCGGCGTCGGGGCCGCCGTCGGACCGTTCCTCGGCGGCTGGCTGGTGGACGGGCCGGGCTGGCGCTGGGTCTTCCTGCTGAACATTCCCGCCGCGCTGGTCTGCGTGCCCGTCGCCCTGCGGCACGTCCCGGAGTCCTCCGGCACCTTCGACGCGGGGAAGGCCGACAGCGGGGGAGCCGCGCCGCACCGCCGCTTCGACGTCCTCGGGGCGGTCCTCGGCGCGGCCGCCCTCGCCCTGGTGACGTACGCCCTGATCGAGGCCCGGAGCGGCTCCGTGCTCGTGCCGGTGACGGCCGTCGCGGGTGTGGCGGCGGCCGTGGCCTTCGTGCGGGTCGAACGGCGGCGGCCCGATCCGATGATGCCGCCGGACATCTTCGCGTCGCGCCAGTTCACGGCCGTGAACCTGGTGACGCTGTGCGTCTACGCGGCCTTCGGCGGCTTCTTCTTCCTGACCGCGCTCCAGCTCCAGGTGGTGGCGGGCTACTCCGCGCTCGAAGCCGGTACGGCCCTGCTGCCGACCACGGCCCTGATGCTGCTGTTCTCCGCCCGTTCCGGCGAACTCGCCCAGCGGATCGGGCCGCGCATCCCGCTCACGGTCGGCCCCCTGCTGTGCGCGACCGCCATGCTGCTCATGCTGCGGGTCGGCGAGGACGCCTCGTACGTCGCCGACGTGCTGCCCGCGCTGGTGGTGATGGGCCTCGGCATGGTCACCCTGGTCGCGCCGCTGACCGCGACCGTGCTGGCCTCGGTGGACACCGGGCGGGCGGGGCTGGCGAGCGGTATCAACAACGCGGCGGCCCGCGCCGCCGGTCTCGTCGCCGTGGCCGCGCTGCCCGTGCTCACCGGGATGGGTTCGGAGGCGTACCGCTCGGCGGACGCCTTCGACGCCGCGTTCCGGCGGGCGATGCCGCTGTGCGCGGGCGTGCTGGTGGTCGGCGCGGTGCTGGCCTTCACGATGGTGCGCCGTCCCGCCCCGGACTGCCGGCGCCCCGAGTGCCGCACCCACGGCTCGATCCTGGCGCCGCCGCTGGAGCCCCGCCGCACCGCCCACGGCACCCTGGGTCCCGCAGGCCCGGACACCCCCGGCCCGGGCCCGACACCCTGACCGCGCCCGGGCCCACGCGGGGCCCCTGACCGTGCCCCGCCCGGAAAGGTGCCGTCGCCGCTCCGCCGGGCGGTGGACCGAGTGCGGGCATGCGCCAGACTGGAACCCATGACGATTCACGAGAACCTCCTCGGGGGACCGCCCCCGACCCATCTCCCCGACGACCCGGAGCCGCGTGAGCTCCTCGCGAACGGCACGGCCCCCGCCGACGTCGCCGCCAAGTACCCCACCTCCTCACTCGCCTGGGCGCAGCTCGCCGACGAGGCGTTCGAGCGGGGCAGCGTCGTCGAGTCGTACGCCTACGCCCGTACGGGCTACCACCGCGGTCTGGACTCCCTGCGCCGCAGCGGCTGGAAGGGCCACGGCCCGGTGCCGTGGGACCACGAGCCGAACCGCGGCTTCCTGCGTGCCCTGCACGCCCTCGCCCGCGCCGCCGGAGCGATCGGCGAGCAGGAGGAGTACGAGCGCTGCAGCCAGTTCCTGAAGGACTCCTCGCCGACGGCGGCCCAGACGCTGGGCTAGTACCGGACCCCGTCCGCTCGGGGCCCTGATGCAGGTCCGCCTGGTGTGACCAGGCGGACCTTGCGGTTTCGGGGGACGATTGTGGAGGATGCCCGGTGGGGACCGGGGCCCCCGTGTCGGTAACGGCAGGGGCGGACCGCTACCCGGAGCACAACGCAGGAGACAGCGATGTCCCACCAGGCTCAGCCCACGCAGGCTCAGGAGCCCGAGACTCCGCATCTCGACTTCCAGGGCACGACGCCGTACGAGGACTACGTACAGGCCGACGTGCTCACCCACCTCCAGCACACCCTCTCCGACGACCCCGGAGAGATGGTCTTCCTGGTGACGACCCAGGTCATGGAGCTGTGGTTCACGGTCATCGTCCACGAGTGGGAGACGGCGGCGCGGGCCCTGCGCTCGGACGACATCCCCGTCGCGGTGGCCGCGCTGAAGCGTTCCGTACGCGAGCTGGAGGCGCTCAACGCCTCGTGGCGGCCGCTCGGACAGCTCACCCCCGCCCAGTTCAACTCCTACCGTTCGGCCCTCGGCGAGGGCTCGGGCTTCCAGTCCGCGATGTACCGGCGCATGGAGTTCCTGCTCGGCGAGAAGTCCGCGTCGATGCTCGTCCCGCACCGGGGCGCGCCGCGCGTGCACGCCGAGCTGGAGAAGGCCCTGCACGAGCCGAGCCTGTACGACGAGGTTCTGCGGCTCCTCGCGCGCCGCGGGCACGCGATCCCGGCCGCCGTGCTGGAGCGCGACGTGTCGAAGCGGTACGAGCCCGCCCGCGAGGTCGAGGCCGTCTGGACGGCGCTCTACGCCGGTGACGACAGCGACGAACTCGCCCGTCTGGGCGAGGCGTTGACCGACGTCGCCGAGCTGGTGTGGCGATGGCGCAACGACCATCTCGTCGCCACCCGAAGGGCGATGGGCTCGAAGACCGGCACGGGCGGCTCCGCCGGGGTGGCCTGGCTGGAGAAGCGCGCGCAGAAGAACGTGTTCCCCGAGCTGTGGACAGCGAGGTCCCATGTCTGAGCGAGCCCCCGAGTCCCTGGCCGAGCGGGCGGCGGAGCTGGACGCCGCCGACGAACTCGGCAAGCTGCGCGAGCGGTTCGTGCTCGACGACGTGGTGTACCTGGACGGGAACTCGCTCGGCGCGCTGCCGGTCGACGTCCCCGGCCGGGTCGAGGACGTCGTCCGCCGTCAGTGGGGCGAACTCCGCATCCGTTCCTGGGAGGAGAGCGGGTGGTGGACCGCGCCCGAGCGGATCGGCGACCTGATCGCCCCGCTCCTGGGCGCCGCCCCCGGCCAGATCGTGGTCGGCGACTCGACCAGCGTCAACGTCTTCAAGGCCCTGGTGGGAGCGGTACGGCTCGCCCCCGAGGGACGGGACGAGATCCTGGTCGACGCGACCACGTTTCCCACCGACGGCTACATCGCGGCGTCCGCCGCCCGCCTGACCGGGTGTGAACTGCGCCCGGTCGACCCGGCCGAGGTGCCCTCCGCGCTCGGTCCGCGCACGGCGGCCGTCCTGCTCAACCAGGTCGACTACCGCACGGGCCGGCAGTACGACCTGCCCGCCCTGACCGCCGCGATCCACGCGGCGGGCGCGCTCGCGGTGTGGGACCTGTGCCACAGCGCGGGCGCCCTGCCCGTCGGGCTCGACGAACACGGCGTGGACCTGGCGATCGGCTGCACCTACAAGTACCTGAACGGCGGCCCCGGTTCGCCCGCGTACCTGTATGTGCGCTCCGATCTCCAGGACCGCTTCGACTCCCCGCTGCCCGGTTGGAACTCGCACGCGGAACCCTTCGGCATGAGCCCGACGTACGCGCCCGCGCCGGGTGCGCTGCGCGGCCGGGTCGGCACGCCGGACATCCTCTCGATGCTGGCTCTCGAAGCGGCCCTGGAGGTCTGGGACGGTGTCTCGATCGACTCCGTCCGCGCGAAGTCCCTCGCCCTGACGGACTTCTTCCTGGAGTGCGTCGCCGCCTACGCCCCCGAGGGCCGCGTCGAGTCGGTGACTCCGGCCGCCCACGCGGAACGGGGCAGCCAGGTGGCGCTGCGCTGCGCGGACGCGGGCCCCGTCATGAAGCAGCTGATCGACCGGGGCGTCGTGGGCGACTTCCGCCACCCGGACATCCTTCGCTTCGGCTTCACCCCGCTGTACGTCGGCTTCAAGGAGACGGAACGAGCGGCACGCGTGCTGGCGGAGGTCCTGGGCCAGGAAAGTTTCAGCCCCTCCGGCGTTTGAGGAGCGGGGTCCGGGGCGGAGCCCCGGGGACGGGAAGGGCAGGGGCGGAGGGGGCGAAAACCCGTCCGCCCCACCGGCCCGCGGGACCGTTCGCGCCCACGGTCACCGGGGTCACCCCGGCCACCCAGGGGTCACCGGGGTCACCCGGCGACGACGAACACGCCCGCCACCGCGGCGGCCACCGCGGCGGAGGCGGCCAGCTCGGCATCGGCGGCACTCGGCACGGCACCGCCGGTGAGCAACCCGTAGTACAACGGCGCCGAAACAGCCCGCACGACCGCCCCCGCATCCGTCCCCACCGGCAACTCCCCCCGGGAGACGCCCTGTTCGACGCAGGGCGCCCACTCGGCGACCCGCACCTCGTAGAACCGGCGCAACGCCTCCGCCGTCCGCGCGTCACACGCCCCCGCGGCGATCACCGCCCGGAACAACGCCCCCTGCCGGGGATCGGCGAGCGTCCGCCGTACGAGCTCGGCGTTGGCGCGCAGGTCGCCGAGCACGCTGCCGGTGTCCGCGCGGGGGAGCGACTGCTCGGCCATGTCGCCGAGCAGGTCGGCGACCAGGGCCGTCACGGAGCCCCACCGGCGGTAGACGGTCGTCTTGCCGACCTCGGCCCGCCGGGCGACGTCGGCGAGGTCGAGGTGGGCGAAACCCTCCTCGGCGAGCACGTCGCCGGCGGCCCGCAGGACGGCGGCGCGGACACGTGCGGTGCGCCCGCCGGGACGTACGGTGCCGGGCTCGGCGGACTCGGCGGACATGTCGGTCTCCTTCGTGGATCACGTGCGGGCGGCGGGGGTGCCGACCGCCAGCGTAACGAAACAGCAGAACCGTTTAACCCTCACCGAGCGTGACAACCCCGTGTCGACGCACGTCACCGGCCTGATACCGTCCCGGCCAACGGCCGAATTCTTCCCTGGTCCGCCAAATCCGTTTCACCGCTGAGAGGTTGGAGCATGCAGGACGACGCCGCACCCCAGGACGGCTCCGACGCCGAAGAGGCGTCGGCCTTCTCCCACCCGGCCGTGGACCCCGACGTCACGGTGGCGTACGGCGACCACCCCGACCAGGTGATCGACTTCTACGCCCCGCGCGACCCCGACCCGGCGATCCCCACGCCCCTCGTGGTCCTCCTGCACGGCGGTGCGTGGCGGGCCCCGTACGACCGCCGGCACGTCACCCCGTTCGCGGACTTCCTGACCCGGCGGGGCTTCGCCGTGGCGAACGTCGAGTACCGCCGCGGGGAGGCTCCGGCGCCCGCGTCCGGCGGCCCGATCCCCGCGCAGGGCGGGCCGGTGAACCCCGGCCCGGTCGCCGGACGCTGGCCCGACACCTTCGACGACGTGGCAACAGCGCTCGACGCGCTGCCCACGCTGGTGCGCGAGGCGGTGCCGGGGGCCGATCCCCGCCGCATGGTGGTCGTCGGGCACTCGGCGGGCGGGCACCTCGCCCTGTGGGCCGCGGCGCGTCACCTGCTGCCCGCCGACGCCCCCTGGCGCACCGAGCGGTCCCCGCAGTTGCGCGGGGTCGTGGCGCTCGCTCCGATCGCGGATTTCGAGGTCGCGGAGAAGCTGGGTGTCTGTGGTGGGGCCGCCCGGCAGTTGCTGGGTGGGGAGGCCGGCTTCGACGAGCGTCTGCCGTACGCCGACCCCGTCCGGCTGCTGCCCACCGGGATCGCCACCACCCTGGTCCAGGGGCGGAACGACGTCGTGGTGCCGCAGGCTGTCGCCGAGGCGTATGCCGATGCGGCGGCGAAGGCGGGTGAGGTGGTCGGCCTGACGCTCCTGGAGGACGTCGGTCACTTCCCCCTCATCGACCCGGCGGCCGACGCCTGCGCGGTCGTGGCCGAGGAGATCGCCCAACTCGCCTGGTAGCCGGCCCGGTTGCCCGGCCCTCTCTGCCTCCACCGGGCCGGGCACACCCCTTCTTCGCCCCCTCCGCCCCTACCCGACCCGTACCCGGGGCTCCGCCCCGGACCCCGCTCCTCAAACGCCGGAGGGGCTGAAGAATCAGCCCGCACCCCGCCTCGACGCAACCACACCGGGTAGTACCTGAGACGGACCCCGAAGGACCCTCCTCGGAGGTGACGACCGCGGGGCGGGCGCGGCCTACCGTTTTGAGCGTGACCGACACCAGCCACCCCAGCCCGGAGTACCGCCTCGTCGCGGACCTGCGGCAGGACATGTTCCGCGACGTCTTCGCCTACCGCCCGCTGCCCCCCATGCGCACGGACGGCCCCCTCACCCGCCGTCTCTCCGGCACCCTGCGCGCATACGCCGCCTGGACCCCGCACGCGACGGTGGTGGCGGCCGGCCTGATCGCGATGGCCGCGGGCTACACCGCCGCCGACGGCGACGACGGCTTCGGGCCCCTGCTGTGCGGCCTCCTCGCCCTGCTCCCGGTGCTGGCCACGCTGATCCGCCCGATCGGCGCGTTCTGGTTCTCGATCGCGGCGGCCCCGGTCGTCGCCGTGTTCGGCGGCGCCTCGGGCGACTGGCCGTGGGCGCCGGGGAGCTTCATCGCGCAGGTGACGGTGATGACCGTCGTGGCGCTGCGCAGCCGCCCCCGCGTCGCGGCGTGGATGTGGCTGCTGACGGCGGCGTTCAGCATGTTCTCCGAGGCCCTGTTCGGTGGTGGCTACTACGGCTCCAACACGTTCCCGCTGCTGTTCGTCTCCGCGCTGGCCCTGCTGGTCGTCACGGTCCGCACCATCCGCCGGGCGGCGGAGCAGGAGGTGACCGCGCACCAGTCGGAGACGGCGCAGGAGCGTTCCCGGCGCACGCTGCTGGAGGAGCGCACGACGATCGCGCGCGAGCTGCACGACGTCGTCGCACACCACATGTCGGTCGTGGCCATCCAGGCGGAGGCGGCCCCTTACCGGGTGCAGAACCCGCCTCCGGAGCTGGAGCAGGCCTTCGTCACGATCCGCGAGAACGCGGTCGCCGCGCTCACCGAACTGCGCCGGGTGCTGGGCGTGGTGCGGGCCGAGGACTACGAGGCCCCGGACGCCCCGCAGCCCACGCTCGGCGACCTGGACGCGCTCCTCGCCAACGTCCGTGAGGCGGGCCTGACCGTGGAGAAGGTGGTCACCGGAGCGGTGCGCGAGCTGCCGCAGGGGGTCGAGTTGTCGGCGTACCGGATCGTCCAGGAGGCGCTGAGCAACGCCCTGCGGCACGCGCCGGGCGCGCCGGCCCGGGTGGAGATCGGTTACGTGCTCGGCGGGCTCGGCCTGCGGATAGTCAACGGCCCCGCGCCGGTGACGTCGCTGGAGAAGTCCTCGCACGGCGCGGGGCACGGCATCACCGGCATGCGCGAGCGGGTCACGATGCTGGACGGCGAGATGACGGCGGGGGTGACGGACGACGGGGGCTACGAGGTGGCGGTGTTCCTGCCGGTGCCGTCGGCGGAGGAGACGGGATGACACGGGACACGCTCGGCGGGGGCACGTACGGCGGCACGGACGGCGGGACGGAAGCCGGCAGGATCCGGGTGCTGATCGCCGACGACCAGATGATGGTCCGCGAGGGCTTCTCGGTGCTGCTCGGCGCGATGCCGGACATCGAGGTGGTCGGCGAGGCGGTCAACGGCCGCGAGGCGGTGGACCGGGTCCGCGAACTGGCCCCGGACGTCGTCCTGATGGACATCCGGATGCCGGAGATGAACGGCATCGAGGCGACCCGGGAGATCGTCGCGGCGGACGGCGCCGCGAAGGTGCTGGTGCTGACGACGTTCGACCTCGACGAGTACGTGTACCAGGCGCTGCGCGCGGGAGCGTCCGGCTTCCTGCTGAAGGACGCGTCGGCGCGCCAACTGGCGGACGGGGTAAGGGTGGTGGCGGCCGGTGAGGCGCTGCTCGCCCCCTCGGTCACCCGGCGCCTGATCACGGAGTTCTCCAAGCTCGCGGACACGCCCCGGATGACGGCGACGGCACACGCGGCGTACGGGGACCTGACCGACCGGGAGACGGAGGTCCTGGTGCTGATCGCGCAGGGCCTGTCGAACGCGGAGATCGCCGGGCGGCTCGTCGTGGCGGAGTCGACGATCAAGACCCATGTGAGCCGCATCCTGGTGAAGCTGGGCCTGCGGGACCGTACGCAGGCCGCGGTGTTCGCGTACGAGGCCCGCCTGGTCACCCCGCGCTGACGCCCTCCGGCCCGGCCCTGCCCCGCCCACCTCGGGCACCTCGCCCCGGTCACCCCTGTTCAGCGGGGGTCTCCTCGGGCTAGCGTCCGGTCATGGCAGCTTTGGAGACGTCCGCCCGGACACCGGCCCCGGGGGCCTTCGACCCGTGGGACCCGGCGTTCGTGGCGGATCCCTACCCGGCGTACGAGGAACTGCGGGCACGGGGCCGGGTGCACCACTACGAGCCGACGGACCAGTGGCTGGTGCCGCATCACGCGGACGTGTCGGCGCTCCTGCGGGACCGCAGGCTCGGCCGGACCTACCAGCACCGGTTCACGCACGAGGACTTCGGCCGGACGGCGCCGCCGCCGGAGCACGAGCCGTTCCATGTGCTCAACGACCACGGGATGCTGGACCTGGAGCCCCCGGACCACACGCGGATCCGCCGGCTGGTGTCCAAGGCGTTCACCCCGCGCACGGTGGAGCGGCTGAAGCCGTACGTGGAGGGGCTGGCCGGTGAGCTGGTCGGCCGGCTGGTGGAGGCGGGCGGCGGCGATCTGCTGACCGACGTGGCGGAGCCGCTGCCGGTGGCCGTGATCGCGGAGATGCTGGGCATCCCGGAGTCCGACCGCGCGCCGCTGCGGCCCTGGTCGGCGGACATCTGCGGGATGTACGAGCTGAACCCGTCCGAGGAGGTCGCGGCGCGGGCGGTCCGGGCGTCGGTGGAGTTCACCGAGTACCTGCGGGTGCTGATCGAGGCGCGGCGCAAGAAGCCGGCGGACGACCTGATCTCGGGGCTGATCGCGGCGCACGACGCGGGCGACCGGCTCACCGAGCAGGAGATGATCTCCACCTGCGTCCTGCTGCTGAACGCCGGGCACGAGGCGACGGTCAACTCCACGGTCACCGGCTGGTGGAACCTGTTCCGGCACCCCGCGCAGCTGGCCGATCTGCGGGCCGATCACACGCTGATCCCGTCGGCGGTCGAGGAGCTGCTGCGCTACGACACCCCGCTCCAGCTCTTCGAGCGCTGGGTGCTCGACGACATCGAGATCGACGGGACGACGGTGCCGCGGGGCGCGGAGATCGCGATGCTCTTCGGTTCGGCGAACCGTGACGCCGAGGTGTTCGCGTCCCCGGACGCCCTGGACCTGTCCAGGGCGGAGAACCCGCACATCTCCTTCAGCGCGGGCATCCACTACTGCATCGGCGCTCCACTGGCCCGCATCGAGTTGGCCGCGTCCATGAGCGCGCTGCTGACCAGGGCTCCCGGGCTCCGGCTCACCGAGGAGCCGGTCCGCAAGCCGGGCTTCGTGATCCGCGGCCTGGAGGGTCTGAAGGTCGAGGTCTGAGACGGGCCCGAGGTCGAGGTCCTGGCACGGTCGAGGTCCGGGCACGGTCGGGGGCCGCCCACGGTCGCGACCCGCGTCACCGCCTCACCGCGTCGTCACGTCGTCAGGTCCCTCCGCCGCAGGGCCACCAGTCCCGTAGCCGTGAGGGTCGCCGCGAGCCCGGTGAGGGCGAGGACCGGGGGCCAGGCCATGGCGTCGCCCGGCAGCTTCGGGAGGTGGCCGAAGGGGGAGACGTCCAGGACGGCCTGGGGCACGTTGAGGGCGGGGCCGATCCAGCCGAGCAGGAGGGCGAGGCCGGCCGCGGCCCAGGCGCCGGGCGCGAGCCGGGGGGAGAGGCCGTACAGGAGGACGGCGAGGCCGCCGAGCGTCCAGACGGCCGGGACCTGGACCAGGCAGGCACCGAGGACCGGGCCGAGCTCCGATCCGTGGCCGAGGCCCAGGCCGAGCCCCCCGAGCAGCATGACGAGGACCGTGCCGCCGAAGGCGAGGACCAGGTGGCCGGACGCCCAGCGCAGTCGGCCCACCGCGGCCGCGAGCAGGGGTTCGGCGCGCTGCGAGGTCTCCTCGCCGTGCAGCCGGAGCACGGAGGAGACGACGTACAGGGCGGCGACCATGCCCAGCAGGTTCACCATGGTGGCGAGGAAGGCGTCGGTGAGGCCGTTCCTGCCGCCCATCCGCTCGATGATGTCGCGGGTCGCGGCGTTGTCGCCTACCAGGTCGGCGGCGCCCCGGGTGATGGCTCCGAAGGCGGCGCCCGCGGCGAGGAAGCCGAGGCTCCAGCCGAGTACGGCGCCGCGTTGCAGCCGCCAGGCCAGTGCGCCGGCCGTGCCGAGGCGGCCGGTCGCGGGACCGGGCCGGCCGGGCAGGAAGCCCATGCCGAGGTCACGGCGTCCGGCGAGCGCGTAGGCGACGGCGCCCTGTGCGGCGACGGCGGCGGCGAACAGCACGAGCACCCACCACCGTTCGTCCGCGAAGGCGCGGATGTTCTCCAGCCAGCCGATGGGGGAGATCCAGGTCAGCACGGACGAGCCGTCGTCGCTCGCCGCGTCGCCCGCCGCCCTGAGGACGAACGCGGCGCCGAGCAGGGCGCCGGTCAGTCCCCTGGCGAGCCGGGCGCTCTCGGTGAACTGGGCGACGACGGCCGCCACGGTCGCGAAGACCATGCCGACCCCGCCGACGGCCAGTCCGAGCGCCAGGGCACCGGTGCCGCCCTGGCCGGCGAGGCCGGCGGCGACGAGCAGCGCGAGGGCACCGTTCGCGACGAGTGCCGCGAGCAGGGCCGCGGTCAGCGGGGCGCGCCGCCCGACCATCGCGGCCGAGACGAGTTCCTGCCGCCCGCTCTCCTCCTCGTCGCGGGTGTGCCGGACGACGATGATCAGGCTCATGACGGCGGCGAGCACGCCCGCGAAGCCGCCGACGCGCCAGGCGGTGAGCCCGCCGAGCGAGTCGGCGAACACCGGTCCGTAGGTGGCGCGCAGGGAACTGTTGGTGAGCATCTGCCGGGCCACGTCGGCCCGTTCGGCCGGCGTCGCGTAGACGCTCTTCAGCGAGCCCGGCAGCGAGAGAACCAACAGGCCGGTGACACCGACCCACAGGGGCATGGTCACGCGGTCGCGGCGCAGCGCGAGCCGCAGCAGCGTGCCGGTGGCGGCCAGCGGGCGCGCACCGCCGCCGCGGACGGCGAAGGCGTCGGCGGTCGTGGCGGTCATCGGGCCGCCCCTTCGGACGCGCCCCGGAACGCGGCCTGTCGGCGCCCGCCGTCCGAGCCGCCGTCCGATCCCTCGTCCTGGTAGTGCCGAAGGAACAGCTCCTCCAGGGTGGGCGGGGCGGAGGTCAGCGACCGGACGCCGGAGTCGGTGAGTGAGCGCAGGACGGCGTTCAGCCGCTGGGTGTCGACCTGGAGCCTGACCCGGCTGTGGACACCGTCGGGCAGGGGCCCGGTGTCCTGGACGTCGAGGCCGTGCACCCCGGACAGCTCGGCCAACGCGCCCGGTGGGCCGGTGAGTTCGGCGGTGACGCTGGTGCGGGTCAGGTGGCGCAGCTCCGCCAGGGAGCCGCTCTCCACGGTCCTGCCCGCCCGGATGATGCTGACGCGGTCGCAGAGTTCCTCCACCTCGCTGAGGATGTGCGAGGACAGCAGGACGGTGCGGCCCCGCGCGCGCTCCTCCTGGACGCACCGCCGGAAGACCTCCTCCATCAGCGGGTCGAGGCCCGAGGTGGGTTCGTCGAGGATCAGCACGTCGACGTCGGAGGCGAACGCGGCGACGAGCGCGACCTTCTGGCGGTTGCCCTTCGAGTAGGTGCGGCCCTTCTTGGTGGGGTCCAGCTCGAAGCGCTCGACGAGGTCGGCCCGCCGCGCCGGGTCGAGGCCGCCGCGCCGGCCCCCGTGCAGCCGTCCGTACAGGTCGATGACCTCGCCGCCGGACAGGTTGCGCCACAGCGTCACGTCGCCCGGGACGTAGGCGACCCGGCGGTGCAGCTCGACCGCGTCGGCCCAGGGGTCCATGCCGAGCATCTGGGCCGCCCCCGAGTCGGCGCGCAGCAGACCGAGCAGGACCCGGATGGTGGTGGACTTCCCGGAGCCGTTCGGACCGAGGAAGCCGTGCACCTCACCGGCCTCGACCTCCAGGTCGAGCCCCTCCAGCGCGTGTGTCCTGCCGAACGCCTTGTGGAGCCCGGAGACGCTGATTGCCTTCGTCATGTTTCAGAACGTACGCTTACTTCAGAAATTTGTGAAGTTAAGGAAACGTATGAACCCCGGATACACTCGACGATGACGCGCGAGCAGGGGAGATGATCGACCGATGGCGGAACCGACCACGGCGGACCGGGATCCGGAGGCGGTCTCGCAGTTCGTCGAGGGATTCGCGGCGCAGCTCGTCGAGGCCGGGATGCAGCGGATGCCCGCGCGGGTCTTCGCGGCCCTGCTGGCCTCCGACGCGGGCGCGATGACCTCCGCCGAGCTCGGTGATCAGCTCCAGGTCAGCCCGGCCGCCGTCTCCGGGGCGGTGCGCTACCTCGCCCAGCAGCACATGGTCTCGCGCGAGCGGGAACCCGGCTCACGCCGCGAGCGCTACCGCGTGCACAGCAACCAGTGGTACGAGGCGCTGACCAACCGGGACGCGGTGCTCAAGCGCTGGGAGCAGGCCCTGCGCTCCGGCGTCGACAGCCTCGGCCCGGCCACCCCCGCCGGGCACCGGCTCTCCGAGACCCTCGCGTTCTTCGAGTTCGTCGACGGTGAGATCGCCGCGATGATGGAACGCTGGCGCGCCCACCGCGAGAAGCTCTACGGCGACTCCTGACCCTTCCGGCCCCCGTCCGGCCCCGGTCCGGGAGGCCGGCCCGGAAGGCGTGGCCTTCTCACCGCACCGTGGGCAGCGTCAGCCCCCAGGCCGACTCCCGCACCGTCCACGTCCGGGTCCGCACCGGGCCGCTCACCACGGAGTCCGCGCGGTAGCGGAAGTCGGCGCCGGAGACCGTGACCCGGTGTCCGGTCAGCCGGAGCGGGGCGGCCTCGGCGCCCACGGACACCGGACGGACCTCGATCTCGGCGCCGGCCCCCGACATCCCGGGGGTCACCGACACCGTCTCCACGGGCTGGTCCAGGTCCACCACGCACACGCCGTCGACCTCGATCCGCAGCCGGGAGGGACCGTGCGCGGGGCCCGCGGCCGGTCGGGCGGGGCGGGAGGCGAGCGTGCGCACCAGGGACTGGCAGGTGCGCAGCCAGGGATGCGCGCCGTGTTCCCCCGCCTCTCCGGGGACCGTGCCCAGCGCGGCGGCCGGCCGGGCGGGCAGGGACGGGATGCGCAGCGCGCCGAGCACCACGCCGTCGCTGTCGTCCACGAGCAGGTCGAGGCGGCGCTCGGCGCCGTCGAGGACCGTCCGGGCCGCCGCCACGGCGCCCGTCGGCACCCCGAGCGCCCGGGACAGCGACAGAACGCCGCCCACGGGCACGAGGGACAGGCCGCATCCGGCCAGCTCCCGCTGCCGGTGGAGCAGGCCCACCGCCCGCAGCAGGGCGCCGTCGTCGCCGATGACGACGGGTCGCCGCGCACCCCGGCGGATCAGCGCCCGGGCGAATTCCTCGGGTCCCTCCGGAAGGCACACCTTGGTCGCCGCACCCGCGCTGAGCACGTCTTTCGCGATGCGCACGGACTCGCCGTCCGTCCGTCGGGCGACCGGGTCGATGACCACCAGAAGCTGGTCGGAAGCCGCCACCTCGGTCCTGCCTCGCTTCCTCGGGTAGCATCTTTGTGCAAGAGCCCCTTGCGCTATTGCGCCAGGGGCTTCGTCTATTCCGGGGCATCCGGTCCGACGGTCGCGGCCAAAGGTGGTCGCCGGCGTACTCAGCTGTCTCCAGAAGCAGCCGCGTACGTCCCCGACCTTGGACATGCCCCGCCCGGAAGGGGTGTACGCCTGTGCCCGCACTTGTGCTGCTCGGTGCTCAGTGGGGTGACGAAGGCAAGGGAAAGGCCACCGACCTGCTCGGTGGATCCGTGGACTATGTGGTGCGCTACCAGGGCGGCAACAACGCCGGCCATACGGTAGTCGTGGGCGATCAGAAGTACGCCCTCCACCTCCTCCCTTCCGGAATCCTCACGCCGGAGTGCACTCCGGTGATCGGCAACGGAGTCGTCGTCGACCCGTCGGTCCTGTTCTCCGAGCTGAACGGACTGAACGAGCGCGGTGTCGACACCTCCAAGCTCCTGATCAGCGGAAACGCTCACGTCATCACGCCGTACAACGTCACCGTGGACAAGGTGACGGAACGCTTCCTCGGTAAGCGGAAGATCGGCACCACCGGACGCGGCATCGGCCCGACCTACGCGGACAAGATCAACCGCGTCGGCATCCGCATCCAGGACCTCTACGACGAGTCGATCCTCATCCAGAAGGTCGAGGCGGCGCTGGAGGTCAAGAACCAGCTGCTCACCAAGCTCTACAACCGGCGCGCCATCGAGGTGAACCAGGTCGTCGAGGAGCTGCTGGCCTACGCGGACCGGCTCCAGCCGTACGTCGCGGACACTGTCCTGGTGCTGAACCAGGCGCTGGAACAGGACAAGGTCGTGCTCTTCGAGGGCGGCCAGGGCACGCTGCTGGACATCGACCACGGCACGTATCCGTTCGTGACGTCGTCGAACCCGACCGCGGGCGGCGCCTGCACGGGTGCCGGTGTCGGCCCGACCAAGATCAGCCGGGTCATCGGCATCCTCAAGGCGTACACGACCCGGGTCGGCTCGGGTCCGTTCCCGACCGAGCTGTTCGACGCGGACGGCGAGGCGCTGCGCCGCATCGGCGGCGAACGCGGTGTGACGACCGGCCGCGACCGGCGCTGCGGCTGGTTCGACGCGGTCATCGCCCGCTACGCGACCCGCGTGAACGGCCTGACCGACTTCTTCCTCACCAAGCTGGACGTCCTGACCGGCTGGGAGGAGATCCCGGTCTGCGTGGCGTACGAGATCGACGGCAAGCGCGTCGAGGAACTCCCGTACTCCCAGACCGACTTCCACCACGCGAAGCCGATCTACGAGACGCTCCCCGGCTGGTCCGAGGACATCACCAAGGCGAAGACGTTCGCGGACCTCCCGAAGAACGCCCAGGCGTACGTCAGGGCGCTGGAGGAGATGTCCGGTGCCCCGATCTCCGCGATCGGCGTCGGCCCGGGCCGTGACGAGACGATCGAGATCAACTCGTTCATCTAGTACGGGACTTCAGGCGGACCAACGCCCCCGGCCGGATCTCCGGCCGGGGGCGCTGTCGTGCCCGGGGACGGACGGGGGAGTGAACGCGTCCCGACGCCGGGGGCGGGGGAGTCCCCGGGCCGGCGCGAACTGACCGTTACTTGACCGGGAGATGGGGTGCTCCTGGTTCCGGAGGGGCCGGTGGGAGACCACGCTCTACGCGTGTAGTCCCGCACGGCTCGCAGACCTCGAAGACCCCCGCACGGTCCGTACGTCCGCCCCTCGCCCCGTCCCAGGAGTGTCCTCCATGCCCGTCCCTCCCCTGAACCGCCGGGAGTTCGTCAGGAAGTCGGCCGTCACCGGTGCGGCCGTGGCCGTCGCGGGCACGGTCGCGGCGACGCCCGCGCAGGCGGCCCACCGCAAGCCGCCGAAGCCGCCCCGCACCTGGTCGTTCTCGATCCTCGGCACCACCGACCTGCACAGCCACGTCTTCGACTGGGACTACTACACGGACGCGGCCTACCAGGACGGCAAGGGCAACTCGGTCGGCGTCGCCCGCGTCGCGACCCTCGTCAAGCAGCAGCGCGCCGCCAAGGGCGAGGACCGCGTCCTGCTCGTCGACGCCGGCGACATCATCCAGGGCACCTCGCTGGCGTACTACTACGCGCGCGTCGACCCCATCGTCGGCACCGGCGGCAAGCGGGGACCCAGGCATCCGATGGCGATCGCGATGAACGCCATGCGGTACGACGCCGCCGCGCTCGGCAACCACGAGTTCAACTACGGCATCGAGACGTTGCGCCGCTTCGAGGAGCAGTGTCACTTCCCGCTGCTCGGCGCCAACGCGCTGGACGCGAAGACCCTGCGCCCGGCCTTCCAGCCGTACACGGTGAAGCGGATCCGCGTCGCGGGCGCCCCGGACATCAAGGTCGGCATCCTCGGCCTGACCAACCCCGGGATCGCCCTGTGGGACAAGGACAACGTCGCCGGGAAGATGGCGTTCACCGGGCTCGTCGAGCAGGCGAGGAAGTACGTGCCGCGGATGCGGGCGCTCGGCTGCGACGTCGTGTTCCTCACCGACCACTCGGGCCTGGACGGCAGTTCGTCGTACGGCGACGAACTGCCCTACGTGGAGAACGCCTCCAACCTCGTCGCCCAGCAGGTCCCCGGCATCGACGCGATCCTCGTCGGTCACACCCACACCGAGGTCTCCTCCTACACGGTGACGAACACCGAGACCGGCAAGGACGTCGTCCTCTCCGAGCCGTACTGCTACGGCATGCGGCTGACCGTCTTCGACTTCGAGCTCGAACTCGTCCACGGGCAGTGGAGGGTCACGAGCACGAAGGCGCAGACCCTCAACAGCAACACCGTCGAGGAGGACGCCGAGATCACCGGGCTCCTCACGGCGGACCACGACCTGGTGGTCAAGTACGTCAACACCCCGGTCGGCACGTGCACCGCCGACCTCTCCGCGGCCGAGGCGTGCTGGAAGGACGTCCCCGTCATGGACTTCATCCACCAGGTCCAGACGGCCGCCGTCGCCACCGGGCTGTCCCCGGCCGACGCGGCGCTGCCGCTCATCTCCGTCGCCGCGCCCTTCAGCCGCACGGCCGACATCCCCCAGGGCGACGTCACCATCCGCGACGTGGCCGGGCTCTACATCTACGACAACACGCTGTACGGCAAGAAGCTCACGGGCGCGCAGCTCAAGGACTACCTGGAGTACGCGGCGAAGTACTACCACCAGGTCCCGGCCGGCACGAAGGTCGACACCGCGACCCTCACCAACGCCAACAGCTTCTGGGACTACATGTACGACACGGCGGCCGGCGTCTCGTACGACATCGACATCGCGCAGCCCGAGGGGTCCAGGATCAAGAACCTCTCCCACGCCGGCACCCCGGTCGCCGACGACCAGGTGTTCGTCGTCGCCGTGAACAACTACCGGGCCAACGGCGGCAGCGGCTACCCGCACATCGCGGCCGCCGACATCGCCTACAGCTCCACGAACGAGATCCGCCAGCTGATGATCGACTACGTGACGGCCAAGGGCTCCCTGGACCCGGCGGACTTCGCCTCCGCCAACTGGCGACTGACCCAGGACGACACCCCGGTCTTCTGACCACCCGGCGGACCCCCGCCCCGCACTCCGCCGCCGCCACCCTCCTCCTCCTCCTCCCCGGAGGGTGGCGGCGGCGGTGCTGTTTTACGCCAATGTCCATCAACTCGCCTGATTTCACTTGCAGTTGCCGATCACGCTCTGGCTATGGTGATCACACGCCCGGCGGCCACCAGACGTTGTTCGACTGCTCGACCGATCGACAGCTCGACCGAGTACGAGTCCTCCGCAACGGAACAGGAGCCCCCGTGGCCGACGAGATGGTGCGCAGAGCACAGGTGTTCATCAACGGCGCCTATGAAGGCAAGCTCGGTATCGACCGCATTCCCGAGACCGGGGTGACCGGTTGGCCGACGATGTTCGCCCTGACCCGTGCCCTCCAGTACGAGCTGGGCATCACGAGCCTGTCGGACACCTTCGGTCCGACAACGCTGTCAACGCTCGCCTCGAAGTACCCGACCCTCAACAGCGCCACCGTCCCCTCCGCGAACTTCGCGCGGATCATCCAGTCCGGCCTGTACTGCAAGGGCTACGACGGAGGTGACATCGACGGCCTCTACAACTCCCGTGTCCAGGCGTCGATGGCGAAGCTCAAGCAGGACATGGGCGTCGACTTCACCTACCCCGGCGGCGACCTGGTGCCGAAGGTGTTCAAGGGCCTGCTGAACATGGACGCCTACGCCACCGTCAACGGCGGCTCGGAGAGCATCAGAGCCGTGCAGAGATGGCTCAACGGCACCTATGTGTCCCGCCGCGACTTCAACATCATCCCTGCCGACGGCCACCACTCGCGCGATGTCGCCAAGTCGGTGCTCTTCGCCGTCCAGTACGAGATAGGGATGGCCGACGGCACGGCCAACGGTGTCTTCGGCCCCGGCACCCAGAGCGGCCTGAAGAGCCACACCGTCGCCACCGGCGACTCCGGACCCTGGGTGCAGCTGTTCTCCGGCGCGATGATCCTCAACCAGCGTCCGGTCACGTTCACTTCGAGCTTCACCAGCGCCCTGTCCTCGGCGGTCTCCTCGTTCCAGTCGTTCGCGGCCCTCCCCGTCACCGGCAAGGGCGACTTCTCCACCTGGGCGTCGCTGCTCGTCTCCTACGGCGACCAGGCCCGCAAGGGCGAGGCCTGTGACGGGGTCACCCGCGTCACGCCGGCCCGGGCCGCCGCACTCAAGGCGGACGGCATCAAGTACCTCGGGCGGTACCTCACCAACCCGACCGGCGGCAAGCCCTACGAGAAGGCCATCCAGGACGGTGAGTTGGCCAGCATCGCCGCCGCGGGGCTGCGCTGTTTCCCGATCTACCAGACGTACGGCCGCGACGCCTCCGACTTCAACTACATCGCGGGCCGCACCGCCGGACAGGCCGCGGTGAACGCCGCACTGGACCACGGCTTCAAGTCGGGCACGCGGATCTTCTTCGCCGTCGACTTCGACGCCCTCGACCAGGACGTCACCGACAGCGTCCTGCCGCACTTCAAGGGCATCGAGGACGCGATCGCCGACGACGGCAACCGCTTCGCGATCGGCGTGTACGGGCCGCGCAACGTGTGCACCCGGGTCTCCGAGGCCGGCCACGCGGGCGCCTCGTTCGTCTCCGACCTGTCCTCCGGCTTCTCCGGGAACTTCGGCTATCCGCTGCCCGGGAACTGGGCCTACGACCAGGTCGTCACCCGGACCGTCGGCTCCGGCGACGGCGCGATCGAGATCGACAACAACATCGCCTCGGGGCGCGACACCGGACAGGGCTCCTTCGACGCCCCGCGGGCGCTCAAGGCCGACACCCGTCTCGACGACTCCGTTCTCACCGCCATGCAGACGGACGTCGGCAAGTACATGGAGTCCCTCGGCTATCCGCTCGACGGCGGCACCCGGAGCTACCAGCACTGGAAGTGTTTCCAGTCCACCGTCGTCGATCACGACGAGCTCATCACGAGCCTGTCGAACAAGTACAACCTGCGCAAGGCGCTCATCCAGACCTCGGCGTACTGGGAGATGCGGCACATCGAGCCGCTCGACGAGGCGGCCTGGGAAGCCACGATCCTGGCCTACAACACCACGGGACAGTTCATCAAGGACTCGTCCACAGGGATCGCGAAGCAGCGCGCCCTCACCCTCGTCGGTGCCTGGAACTACTGCCTCAACGCCGGTTACGTGACCGGCCGCCCGATCCTCGACGCGTCCAGCGACGACGACAAGTACTCGATCTGGAAGAAGGCGCACGACGACGAGGAGTTCGCGTTGACCAGCGTCTTCGTGATCGACATGTGGGACATCGACGGGAAGATCGGCGGCGACGACGACTCGCCCGCGATGCGTTCACCGCGCCTGGACTACAACGACTCCGAGATCTACGACGTCCTGCGGCGCTACCAGGGTCCGGCCGAGCCGGCGTTCACCGAGGCCAAGAAGCGGCTGGGGCTGTACTACGTGATGGAGAAGTACAACTCGATCTCCCGGAACCTGTGACAGGAAGCGAAAGCCCGTGATGTCTGGAGACCAGCCGTACGCCGGCCACAACTCCGTGGCCGTCCTCCTGCTGAGCCTGGCCGGACTGGTCGCCACCCCGTGGCTCCTCGTCCACGGACTCCGGTTGCTCCTCCCCGCCAGGAGGGCCCGGACGTTCGCGGCGCCCCTCAAGGCCACGAGGTCCCTGGTCTGGGCCGCCGCAGTCGGCACGTACACCTGGGGCCTGCTGCACCTCTTCTTCTTCGACGACGCGGACCGGTCCCAGGCGTGCGCCACGGCGGTCGGCACCCACCGGCTCACCGGCTACGAACCGTCGTTCGTCCCACTGCACTTCGGCTGTCGAACCAGCGACGGGCACACCTTCGAAGCGGTCGTGCCGTCGTACATCAACCCGGCGGTGGCCGTGCTGGGGGTGGGCGCCCTGGCGCTCACCCTCGCCGGAATCGCCTTCGCCCGACGCAAGGAGGAAGTCTCATGACGGCGAACATCCCGCGCCGCACCGTGCTGCGCCGTGCCGCTTTCCTGGCCGCAGGCGCCACTCTCGCCTCCCCACTGCTCACGACAACCAGCTACGCGGCGGACACCCGCCCGGACCCGGCCGCGCTCCGTGCCTCCCTCAAGAAGGCCCAGGCACGGGCCGCGGCACGCAAGGCCCGCGTGGAGAGCGGTATCAAGTCCACGAACGGCTGGACGATGGAGAAGGTCGTCGACGACCGCGGCAACGTCTACACGAGACCCGTGCCCGGCACGCCCGTCGACGTCCAGGTCCGCATGGGCGACGTCGAGACCGTGCTCGTCCACGTCGTCCACCGGTTCCACTACGAGATCGGTGCGCTGCGCAAGGGCGAGGTCGTCGGCTGGCGCACCCCGAACGCGGTGCGCCGCGGTCTGTCCGAGTCCAACCAGGCGTCCGGCACCGCCCTCCAGATCCGCCCCGGTTCCTACCCCTCCGGGGTGCGCGGCGGTTTCTACCCCCTGGAGGAGCTGGTGATCCGGGACATCCTCGCCGACTGCGAGGGCGTGGTCCGCTGGGGCGGCGACGACCGGCGCACGCCCGACGAGTCCCTCTTCTCCATCGACGTGGCACCGTCCGACCCGCGTCTCACCGAGGTGGCCGACAAGATCCGGCACTGGACGCAGACGCCCGGCCTCGGGTCCGGCGTCCTGGTCGATCCGCTCCGGCCCGGCCGTCGTGCGTCCGCCAAGAAGCTCGCCGCGCTCCAGCGCGCCTGAACCCACGAGAAAGGCGGCCCGGGCCTCGCCCGACGGGGCGAGGGCCGGGCCGCCGCGTTCCTCGGCGCCGGAGACCCCGGTCAGCTGAAGATGATCATCGAGCCCTGGGCGAGGCTGCGGGTCGCCGCCGCGTGGAGCCCCAGCCAGACGTGGCGTTCGCGGGCGAAGGGGCTGGCGTCGTAGGGGGCGGGGGCGGCCGGCTCCTCCAGCTCGGTGGGAGCGCTGGGGGGCTGCGGCGGGGCCGGCGGGTTCGCCGGGTCGATGCCGATGGCGGGGGCCACGAACTCCAGCTCGCGCAGCAGGGCGTGGGAGGAGCCCAGGGGACCGCCGCCCGCGAGGAGTTCGTCGTTGGCCAGCGGGTGCGGGAAGTCGACCGGGACGTAGGCGCCCGCGTGGTCGTAGTGCCAGACCAGATGGGACTGCTGGGCGTTCGTCTCGAACATCTCCAGCAACTGCTCGTAGTCGCCGCCCAGTTCGTCGACCGGGGTGACGGCGAGGCCGCACATCTGGAGGAGGTAGGCGCGGCGCAGGAAGTGCAGCGCGTCGTAGTCGAATCCGGCGACCGGGGCGACGTCACCGGAGAGGCCGGGCATGTACGCGTACACCGGGACGGGTGGGAGTCCGGCCTCGGCGAGCACCTTGTCGTAGAGCGCGAGTTCCTCGGCGAAGGGGTTGTCGGGGGTGTGGCACAGCACGTCGACGAGCGGGACCAACCACAGGTCACAGGCCAACAGACGGCTCCTCTTGCTCCTTGGGGTGCACGGTGGTCAGGGCAGCGTAGTGCGCGTGGCGGTCCTGTGAAGGGGGCCGTACGCAAGTCCGTACCCGGCGGACCGGTGGGTTCATTCCGCGTCGAGGCGTTCGATGAGGCCGAGCGCGTGCTCGTTGTACGCCGTCACGATCGCCCGCGCCGTCCCGGGGTCGCGGCGGGCGAGGGCGTCCACCAGTTCCGTGTGGGCCGACCACAGGTGGCCCTTGAGGTCCGCGACGTGGCGCAGGTGCTGGACCGTGCAGACCCAGGACTGGACGCGCAGCCGGTGCAGGAAGTCACCGAGGTAGGGGTTGCCGTAGAGGCTGCTGAGCTCGCGCCAGAACCGCAGGTCGTACCCGATGAGGATGTTCAGGTCGCCGGCCGAGGCCGCGCGCTGGGCCTCCTCGCCGCGGCGACGGACACCGGCGAGCAGGGCGACCGCGCGCGGATCGTCGAACTGCCGCATGCCGCCGGCCACGAGGGCCTGGAACATGCCCTCCGTGACCAGGCCACGTGCCTCGATCATGCCGCGGTAGTCGGCGGCGGAGTACTCGTGCACCCGGAAGCCGCGGTGCTGGTCCGCGTCCAGCAGACCCTGGGCCGACAGGTCGACCAGGGCCTCGCGGACGGGGGTGGCGGAGACGCCGTACTGCTCGGCGATCTCCTTGACCGTGAACTCCTGGCCCGGCTGGAGCCGGCCCCCGAGCACCTCGTCGCGGAGCGCGTCCGCGATCTGCTGGCGCAGGGTGCTGCGGGTTACGCCGCCCGCGCGGCCGGTGCCGGCCATGGTGGTGGTCTCACTCCCCGTCGCGTGTCTCCCCGAGCAGGACACCATACGCGGTGGGATTCGGCGGGCGGTTCCCCCGCCGCCGTAGCGGCGCGGGGAGCCGCGCGCCCGGCCCCCACCCGCCCGCGCCCGCGTCACCTGGGGCGTCCCTGGGGAGGGCAGGGGCAGGGGCAGGGGCGGTGGGGGGTGGGAGCCGCTCCGGCCTCAGACCGTGTGCTCGTCCGCGACCGACAGTGCCTCGTCCAGCACCGCGAGCCCTTCCTTGGCCTCGGCCTCGGTGACGTTGCACGGCGGCACGACGTGCGTGCGGTTCATGTTGATGAAGGGCCACAGACCGCGGGCCTTGGCCGCCGCCCCGAACGCGGCCATCGGCGCGTTCGCCTCGCCGGCCGCGTTGTACGGGACCAGCGGCTCCCGGGTCTCCCGGTCCTTCACCAGCTCCAGCGCCCAGAAGACGCCCGTGCCGCGCACCTCGCCGATGCTCGGGTGCCGTTGCGCCAGCTCGCGCAGGCCCGGTCCGATGACGGTCTCGCCGATGGTGGCGGCCTGGTCGACGATCCCCTCCTCCTCCATGACGTTGATCGTCGCGACGGCGGCGGCGCAGGCCAGCGGGTGCCCGGAGTAGGTGAGCCCGCCGGGGTAGGGCCGCTTGGCGAAGGTCTCGGCGATCTCGGCGGAGATCGCCACGCCGCCCAGCGGGACGTAGCCGGAGTTCACACCCTTGGCGAAGGTCATCAGGTCCGGCGTCACGTCGAAGTGGTCGGCGGCGAACCACTTGCCGGTGCGCCCGAAGCCGGCCATGACCTCGTCCAGGATGAAGACGATCCCGTAGCGGTCGCAGATCTCCCGCACCCCGGCGAGGTAGCCGGGCGGCGGCGTCATGATGCCCGCCGTGCCCGGGATCGTCTCCAGGATGAGGGCCGCTATCGTCCCCGGCCCCTCGAAGGCGATCGTGTCCTCCAGGTGTGTGAGGGCACGCTCGCACTCCTGCCGCTCGCTGTCCGAGTGGAAGGGGCTGCGGTACAGGAACGGCGCCCAGAAGCGGACGACACCGGCCGCGCCGCTGTCGTTCGGCCAGCGCCGGGGGTCGCCGGTGAGGTTGATCGCGGTGGAGGTGGCGCCGTGGTACGAGCGGTAGGCGGAGAGCACCTTCGGGCGGCCGGTGTGCAGCCGGGCCATCCGGGTGGCGTTCTCGACGGCCTCCGCGCCGCCGTTGGTGAAGAAGATCTTGTCCAGGTCGCCGGGGGTCCGCTCGGCGATCAGCCGGGCGGCCTCCGAGCGGGACTCGACGGCGAAGGCGGGCGCGAACGTGGACAGGGTCGCGGCCTGTTCCTGGATCGCGGCGACGACCTTCGGGTGCTGGTAGCCGATGTTGGTGAAGACGAGCCCGCTGGTGAAGTCCAGATACCGCTTGCCTTCGTAGTCCCAGAAGTACGACCCCTCGGCGCCTGCGACGGCGAGCGGGTCGATGAGCTCCTGCGCTGACCAGGAGTGGAACACGTGCGCGCGGTCCGCGGCCTTCACTGCGGCGCCGGCCTGGGGGTTGGGCTGAGGGGTCATGCGCGCAGCGTAAATGTCCACGGACCGGACGCGATATCGGCGTCCTGTCTGTGGACGGGGGCTTTCCGCGACAGTCTGTCGGGCTTCACGGACATCCGTGGGTCGTGTCCGGCCGACACCTTCCTCCTGTTGACAGCATCCTGTCTAATTGACAGCATGCTCACATGGACTTCCGTCCGCCGAGGAGGAGTGACCGGTATGAACGCCACCACGGACACCGACGCAGGCAGCACAGCACGCAAGCCCGTCCACCTCGCCGTCTACGACACCTTCGCCGACTGGGAGACGGGCCACACGACGGCCCACCTCGCCCGCGCCGGGTACGCGGTCCGCACCGTCGGTCCCGGCCGCGAGCCCGTCACCACCATGGGCGGCCTGCGCGTGCTGCCCGACCTCGCGCTCGACGAGCTGCGCCCCGAGGACAGCTCGCTCCTCGTCCTCACCGGCGCCTCCCTCTGGGACACCTCCGGGGACCTGGCCCCCTTCGCCCGCACCGCCCGCGCGTTCCTCGACGCCGGGGTGCCCGTCGCCGCGATCTGCGGGGCGACCGCGGGCCTCGCCCGCGAGGGCCTGCTCGACGACCGGGCCCACACCAGCGCGGTCTCCTTCTACCTGGCCGCCACCGGATACGCGGGCGGCGAGCGGTACGTCGACGCGGACGCCGTCACCGACGGGCTCCTGATCACCGCGGGACCCACCGAACCCGTCGCCCTCGCCCGCGAGGTCTTCGGCCTCCTCGGGGTCTACGAGGGAGAGGTACTGGACGCCTGGTACCGGCTGTTCCACGACTCCGACGCCGCCGCCTACGCCGTGCTGGAGAAGGCGGGCCGGTGAGCGGGCGGCGCCAGGACCTGTTCAGCCGCAGCGCCCTCGCGGTGTTCCGCCTCAACGGGCAGTACCTCTCCGTGGCCGAGGACCTGGCCCGGCCCGCCGGCATCACCGCCGCCTGGTGGCAGGTCCTCGGCGCCGTCCTCGGCGAACCCCTGCCGGTCTCCGGAATCGCCCGCGTCATGGGCATCACCCGGCAGAGCGTGCAGCGCGTCGCGGACCTGCTCGTCGACAAGGGCCTCGCGGCGTACCGGCCCAACCCCGCCCACCGGCGCGCCAAGTTGCTCGCCCCGACCGAACAGGGCCGCGCGGCCATCGCCGGGATCGGCCCCGGTCACGCCGCCTACGCCGACCGCATCGCCGAGGCACTCGGCCCCGAAGCGCTCGCCGAGACCGTCCGGGTCCTGGAGCGCCTCTCCGTCGTCCTCGACACCCTCGCCGCGGAGGACCTCGCGGAACCCGCGCTTCCTGTTACCGAACCGGCACGATCCGTGACGGAACCGTAGACGGGTGCCCGCCCGCGGGCCCGCGGGGCCGCACTATCCTCGGGCTGTTGCACACACACGGGGGAGGGTGGGCGCTGCCATGGAGAAACTGGGGGCGGGGGATCCGCGGCAGATCGGGGCGTACCGGCTGCTGGCACGGCTCGGCGCCGGCGGCATGGGGCACGTCTATCTCGCCCGGTCCGACCGGGGACGTACCGTCGCCGTCAAGCTCGTCCGTGAGGAGCTCGCCGAACAGGAGGAGTTCCGGGCCCGGTTCCGCCAGGAGGTGCAGGCCGCGCGGCGCGTCGGCGGGTACTGGACCGCGCCCGTCCTGGACGCCGACACCGAGGCCGTGATCCCGTGGGTGGCGACCGGTTACGTCGCCGGGCCGTCGCTGCAGACCGTCGTCGGGCACGACCACGGCGCGCTGCCCGAGCGGTCCGTGCGCATCCTCGCCGCCGGACTCGCGCACGCGCTCCAGGACATCCACGCCGCGGGCCTCATCCACCGCGACCTCAAGCCCTCGAACGTCCTGGTCACCATCGACGGCCCGCGCGTCATCGACTTCGGTATCGCCCGCGCCCTGGAGACGGTGACCGACGGCGGCCTCACCCGCACCGGCGCGCTCGTCGGTTCGCCCGGCTTCATGGCCCCCGAGCAGGTGCGCGGCGACCGCGTCACCCCCGCCTGCGACATCTTCTGCCTCGGCTCGGTCCTGTCGTACGCCGCCACCGGCGCCCTGCCGTTCGGCGCGTCCAACAGCGGTGTGCACGCGATGATGTTCCGCATCGCGCAGGAGGAACCGGATCTGTCGGGTGTCCCCGAGAGCCTGGCCGACCTCGTGCGCGCCTGCCTGCGCAAGGACCCCGCGGCCCGGCCCGGCCTCGACGAGATCCTGGCCCGCACCGGCGCGGAGGACACCGTCGCCGACGGCCGGACCCGCGACCCCTGGCTGCCCAGCGCGCTGGTCGCCCAACTCGGGCGGCACGCAGTGCAGTTGCTGGACACCGAGGACCCCGACGAGCGGCAGGTGCCCGCCGTCGCGGCCGCCCCGGTCCGCCCGGCCCTGCCGCCCGCGTCCGAACGGCCGCTCCCCGCACCGGACATGAGCAAGCCGCCGGCCGCCCCGCCGGCCCCCGCGGGCCCGCCTTCCTCCTCTTCGCCCGCGTCCCCCTCCTCCTCCTCCGCGACGCCCGGCGCGTCCGCCGAAGCGTCCCCGGAGCATGCGCCCGCCCCGCCCGAGGACGGGACGGCCCCGCCCGCGCCGACCGGTCCCGGACCGGTGAACCACCTCCCCACCGTCGTCGCGGGCGCGGGAACCACGCCGCCGCCGGCGCCCGCGGGGCCGCACCCCGCGTACGGCTATCCGCAACAGCACCCGCAGCCCACCGGCCAGGGCCCGGCCCATCCCGCGTACGGCTATCCGCAGGCCGGCTGGGGCGGCCCGCAGACGCCGTACGGCTCGACGCCCCCGTACGGCCCGGGCGCCGCCACCCCGTACGGTCCCGGCGGCTCCACCCCGCCCTACGGCCCGACCCCGCCGTACGGTCCCGCGGCCGTCCCGGCCGGACCCGAACCCGCGCGCCGCAGCGGCCGGTCCACCGCCTTCCTCGTCGTGGTGGCCCTGGTCGTCGCGCTCGGCGCGGGCGGCAGCGTGTACGCGCTGATGAAGGGCGGCAGCAGCGGCGGAGACGACGACTCCAAGGCGTCCCCCGCGGCCTCCGCCGGGCCCGCGTCACCGGACGGGAGCGCCTCGCAGGCGCCGTCCGCCGCGTCCGCCTCCCCGAGCGCCGAGGACTCGGCCGCGGGCACCGTCCCTGAGGCCTTCCTCGGCACCTGGGACACCAGCATCGACAACGCCACCGGCCACAACACCCGCCGGCTGACCATCCGGCAGGGCGAGGTCGGGGACCCCGTGCTCACCCTCACCGCCGACGGCCCGGCCGGCAGCGGCACCTACCACTGCGTCTTCCAGGCCACCCTCACGAACGCGCCGGCCGGCGGAACACTGGAGATCGGCCCCTCCCAGGTCACCTCCGGCGAACCGCTGTCCTCCTGCTCCCCGGGTGCCGCGTCCGAGATCACCCTCCTGTCCGACGGCGGCCTGCGCCGGGTGAACACGACCTCGGGCGAGGCGCTGACCTACGAGAAGAGCGGCTGAGCACACCCGCGGACGGCATCCCGCGAACCCCCGGCGGCCCACGCCAACGCCCCTTTCTCACAAGGGCGTTGAAGTTCACCCCTCGTATGTCGGCTGTTTCCGGCCGACGCCGTACGGTGACCGCACCGCAGTGCCCGGGGGAGTGACGCGCAGTGGAGTGGCTGAGCGCAGAGAACGTCGTGGCCGTCGCAACCGCCGTCATCGGTGTCGTCGCCTCCGCCGTGATGGTCTGGTACGAACGCAGGGTGCCCCGCCGTAAACGGCTGGGCTACCGCGTGCAGATGGACAACCCCATCGGCGACGACGCCCGCTCGGGGCGCGCGAACGTACGACTCGGCCTGTTCGACGAGACCCCCGGCATGTCCGACGCCACCCTCGTCCTGCTGAGGATCGAGAACGACGGCGCGCAGAGCATCGCCGGGGACGACTACACGAGCCGCGAACGGCACGGCCTGACCGCGGTGTTCACCGACCGGACCATCCGCGGTGTGTCCGTGACCCAGCCGCCCGGCACCGACCACCTGATGGACCACTTCACCGCGGCGGCCGGCCTCGGCTACGCGGACGGCACCCTGCTCATCCCGCGGGTCCCGCTCAACCGGGGCGAGCACGTCAAACTGCTCGTCCTGCTGTCCGGCGGCGACGTGGGATGCCCGATCCGGATCATCGGCGGCATCCGCGACGGCGAGGTCCGGCCCAACCGCAGTACGACACCGGACGACCAGCCGCCGTTGTTCAGCCGCGCCGCCCGGCTCATCACCGTGCTGCTCACGGTGTGCGTCGTCACCCTCGCGCTGATCGTCGTGCTGCGCGACGACTCGCCGCCCCCGATCGGCTGCGCGCAGGGCACCCTGACGGTCACCGGGTCCACCGCCTTCGAGCCCGTGATGCGCGAACTCGCCGAGAAGTACGAGGAGGACTGCGCGGGCGCGACGATCACCGTCGACGCCCATGGCAGCACCGCCGGGGTGCGCGAACTCGACGCGGCGGGGCAGGAGTCGAAGAACGGATCACCGGCCGTCGTCGCCCTCTCCGACGGCCCCAAGCCGGGAGACTTCCCCCGGCTGCGGGAGAACCGGGTCGCGGTCTCGGTCTTCGCGCTGGTCGTCAACGACGACATCCCGCTCGGGAACCTGGCGCTGACGGACGTACGGCGGCTGTACCGGGGCGAGATCAGGAACTGGAAGCAGCTCGGCGGACCCGACCGGCCCGTCCTGCTCGTCAGCCGGGACGCCAACTCCGGTACCCGGCAGGTGTTCCAGCGGCGAGTGCTCGGACGCGGCGAGATCGCCAACTCCTCACTGGACTGCGTCCACAAGGACGACGCGACGGCGCCGCTGGTGCGCTGCGAACTCGACTCCACCGACCAGGTGCTGAACACCGTCGCCGGACTGCCCGGCGCGATCGGCTACAGCGAACTCAACAACGCCACCGGGCACCAGGGCCTGCACCGGCTGGGTCTCGACGGCCACACCGCCTCCGTGGAGGACCTGGAACGCGGCACCTCGGACTACCCGTACCGCGAGATCGAGTACGCCTACACCTACGGGCAGCCGCCCGCCGACTCGCTCGCCTCCAGCTTCCTGTCCTACGTCGGCCGGGGCAGCGGCCAGGACGTCGTCCGCACCCACGGCCACCTGCCGTGCGGGACGCCGGTCGGGCTGAGGATCTGCGGCGCGGGCTGACCCGCTCGCGCCGCCCCCGAACCTCACCGAGCCCGGCGGGCCCTCCTCAGCGGGGCTCCGGCGGGCGCTGGCGGGGCATGTTCGGGCGGGTGCCCGGCGGCAGCGGGACGCGCCCGTTCAGGTGGGCCCCGTCGACCCGGGGCGCGCCGACCGTCGACGACTGGATGCCGAGTGGCGCCGGACCCGTACGGAACTCCACCATCCAGTCCGCCGTCTCGGTGCGCACCAGCTCCGTGACGTCCTCCGAGAACCTCCGCAGCACCCCGAGACACCGCTCGGCCGCCTCGCCCGCGGTCCCGTCGGTGGGGCCGAGCACCTCCCGCACGCTCTCCGACGCCCAGTCGAACTGGAGCACCTGAAGGCGGCGCTGCACGGCCTGCGCGGTGGCCACGTCCCTTATCCACCCGGAGGTCACCCCGAAGAACCGGTCGACGGCGACACAGGCGACGGCGAGCAGCAGCGCCAGATACCCCCAGGGCGCCACCCCGCCCACCGACCCGGTCAGATCGAGCAGCGGCAGCGCGGCCCCGGAGACGGCCCCGACCGCGGCCCCGCACCGCAGCAGCCGCGCGCCCCACCGCTTCCACATCCGGTCGCCGAGGTACCAGGACGCCGTGTCCAGGGCGCCCTGTTCCACCCAGCGATACAGCTCGTGGAGCCGGTCGGCGGGCTCCCCCCAGTCGCCGAGCGGAAACGGCCGGCCCGTCAGATCGCCCGGCCGCAGCCCCGCCCCCTCGCTCCGCCCCTCCTGGGGCGGACCCTCGGGCTGCATCTCCGGCTGACTCACCCGGCACTCCCTCACTGACGGCGGTGACGACGCCTGACGACGACGGCGCCGGCACCCGAAGACGGCGGACGCCGGCGCACGACGGCACCGGCGGAGCGCGCAGGCGCGGCCGAAGACGCTGACCGTGCGTGACGCCATGTGACGCGTGGTACGAATGCGCCGCCCCCTTCCTACCGCCCAATGGGTGGCGATGGACCGGGTTTCACCGCTTTTCCGCCCGGAAGAGGGCCTTGATCAGGTATAGGCGTCAAGACGGTCTCACTCGAAAGAGTGCTTGGGCGACGGGCCGGTCGACCACGTAGGCTCGTGCTGGACAGGAAAAACGGTCCGTACAGCCGTACTCGAAACCAGGAGCTGATCGTGATTCCCGGTGGTGGCCAGCCCAATATGCAGCAGTTGCTGCAGCAGGCCCAGAAGATGCAGCAGGACCTGGCGAACGCCCAGGAGGAACTGGCGCGGACGGAGGTCGAAGGCCAGGCCGGAGGCGGTCTGGTCCGGGCGACCGTGACGGGTTCCGGAGAGCTCCGCGGCCTGGTGATCGACCCGAAGGCGGTCGACCCCGAGGACACCGAGACGCTCGCCGACCTCGTCGTCGCGGCCGTCCAGGCGGCCAACGAGAACGCTCAGGCGCTCCAGCAGCAGAAGCTCGGCCCGCTCACCCAGGGGCTCGGCGGCGGCAGCGGCATTCCCGGTCTGCCTTTCTAAGACCGGCGGCGGCCAACTACCGTACGCACAAGGAAAAGACGTAAGACGGAACCAGGCGGTACCGAAGCACTCGGAAAGGCAGTCCGTTGTACGAAGGCGTGGTCCAGGACCTCATCGACGAACTGGGGCGGCTCCCCGGCGTCGGTCCCAAGAGCGCGCAGCGGATCGCCTTCCACATCCTCCAGGCCGAGCCGACGGACGTCCGTCGGCTCGCGCAGTGCCTCATGGAGGTCAAGGCGAAGGTCCGCTTCTGCGCGACCTGCGGCAACGTCGCGCAGGAGGAGCTGTGCAACATCTGCCGCGACCCGCGCCGCGACCTCACGGTGATCTGTGTGGTGGAGGAGCCGAAGGACGTCGTCGCGGTCGAGCGGACACGTGAGTTCCGGGGCAAGTACCACGTCCTCGGCGGCGCGATCAGCCCGATCGAGGGCGTCGGTCCGGACGACCTGCGGATAAGGGAACTCCTGGCCCGTCTCGCCGACGGCACGGTCACGGAGCTGATCCTGGCGACGGACCCGAACCTGGAGGGCGAGGCCACGGCCACGTACCTCGCCCGCATGATCAAGCCCATGGGCCTCAAGGTCACCCGCCTGGCCAGCGGCCTCCCGGTGGGCGGCGACCTGGAATACGCGGACGAGGTCACGCTCGGCCGTGCCTTCGAGGGGAGACGACTCCTAGATGTCTGACGCCACGCTGCATGCGACGAGCCCCGACCCCGACGACTTCTCGGTCCAGATCGCGGACCAGGTGGAGAGCTTCCTGGTCGCCGTCACCGAGGTGGCCAAGGGCGACGAGCCGGATTCGGCCGTGCCCTTCCTCCTCCTGGAGGTGTCCCAGCTCCTCCTCGCGGGCGGCCGTCTCGGCGCGCACGAGGACATCGTCCCCGACGAGCGCTACGAGCCCGACCTGGGTCCCGAGGCGGACGTCGACATCCTGCGCGAGCGGCTCGCGGTGATGCTCGAGCCGATCGACGTCTACTCCGAGGTCTTCGACCCCTACGAGCCCCGTAAGGCGCCGGTCGCCTGCCGTATCTCCGACGACCTCGCCGACGTCATCGCCGACCTGCGCCACGGCATGGCCCACTACCGGGCCGGCCGCACCACGGAAGCCATGTGGTGGTGGCAGTTCTCCTACTTCTCGAACTGGGGCTCCACCGCCTCCGGGGCCCTGCGCGCCCTCCAGTCGCTGGTGGCGCACGTCCGTCTGAACCAGCCCCTCGACGACCTGAACGGTCTCGACACCGACCAGGACCTCGGCGAGGACGCCCTCGCGGAGGAGGCGGGTCAGGTGATGGCCCAGGAGATCGCCGGCCCGCTCGGCCTGCGCACCGTCACGTAGCCCGCTCGTCCGCCCGCACCCGGTGCCGCGGGATGTGACACCGGGCACTTTCGGAGTGGCCGGGCCGAAGGACGGGCAGGTGCCGTCTCGGAGCGGCCGGATGTCCCTTGCTGACCTGACATCCCGAGTGATCACGTCGTGAGCGGGACATCTCACGATGCGATACCTCGGAAGGGAAATCCGGCCGCTCGTTAGACTGAGCCGACCGCAGTTGTGCGGTGCAGAGACGGATTGAGCGAGGAGCGCACGTGGGCCTTGTCGTGCAGAAGTACGGAGGTTCCTCCGTAGCCGATGCCGAGGGCATCAAGCGCGTCGCCAAGCGAATCGTGGAAGCGAAGAAGAACGGCCACCAGGTGGTCGTGGTCGTTTCCGCGATGGGCGACACGACGGACGAGCTGATCGATCTCGCCGAGCAGGTATCTCCGATGCCCAGCGGACGAGAGTTCGACATGCTGCTGACCGCCGGCGAGCGGATCTCCATGGCGCTGCTGGCGATGGCGATCAAGAACCTGGGCCACAGCGCCCAGAGCTTCACCGGGAGCCAGGCAGGCGTCATCACCGACTCGGTCCACAACAAAGCCCGGATCATCGACGTCACCCCCGGCCGTATCCGTACGGCGCTCGACGAGGGCAACATCGCCATCGTCGCCGGGTTCCAGGGCGTCTCGCAGGACAAGAAGGACATCACCACGCTGGGCCGCGGCGGGTCCGACACCACGGCCGTCGCGCTGGCCGCGGCGCTCGACGCCGAGGTGTGCGAGATCTACACCGACGTGGACGGCGTGTTCACCGCCGACCCGCGCGTGGTGAAGAAGGCGAAGAAGATCGACCGGATCGCCTTCGAGGACATGCTGGAGCTCGCCGCCTCCGGCTCCAAGGTGCTCCTCCACCGCTGTGTGGAGTACGCCCGCCGCTACAACATCCCGATCCACGTGCGCTCGTCCTTCAGCGGGCTCCAGGGCACCTGGGTCAGCAGCGCACAGAACCAGCAAGGGGACCAGAAGGTGGAGCAGGCCATCATCTCCGGTGTCGCTCACGACACCTCCGAGGCCAAGGTCACGGTCGTCGGCGTCCCGGACAAGCCGGGCGAGGCCGCCGCGATCTTCCGCGCCATCGCCAACGCCGAGATCAACATCGACATGATCGTGCAGAACGTGTCGGCGGCCACCACGGGCCTGACGGACATCTCCTTCACCCTCCCCAAGACCGAGGGCCGCAAGGCCATCGACGCCCTGGAGAAGGCGAAGGCCGTGATCGGCTTCGAGTCGCTGCGCTACGACGACCAGATCGGCAAGATCTCCCTCGTCGGCGCCGGCATGAAGACGAACCCGGGCGTCACGGCGGGCTTCTTCGAGGCCCTCACCGACGCCGGCGTCAACATCGAGCTGATCTCGACCTCCGAGATCCGCATCTCGGTGGTCACCCGCGCCGACGACGTCAACGAAGCCGTCCGCGCCGTGCACAGCGCCTTCGGACTCGACTCCGACAGCGACGAGGCCGTCGTCTACGGAGGCACCGGGCGATGACCGGACGACCGACGCTCGCGGTCGTGGGTGCGACCGGAGCCGTCGGCTCGGTCATGCTCCAGATCCTGTCCCAGCACGCGGACATCTGGGGCGAGATCCGTCTGATCGCCTCGCCGCGCTCCGCCGGCCGCAAGCTGGCCGTGCGCGGCGAGGAGGTCGAGGTGGTGGCCCTGTCGGAGGAGTCCTTCGACGGGGTCGACGTCGCCATGTTCGACGTCCCGGACGAGGTGGCCGCCCAGTGGGCGCCGATCGCCGCCGCCAAGGGCGCGGTCGTCGTCGACAACTCGGGCGCCTTCCGGATGGACCCGGAAGTGCCCCTCGTCGTCCCCGAGGTGAATCCGCACGCCGCGCGCGTGCGCCCCCGCGGGATCGTCGCGAACCCGAACTGCACCACCCTCTCGATGATCGTGGCGCTCGGCGCCCTGCACGCCGAGTTCGGGCTGCGCGAACTCGTCGTCTCCTCGTACCAGGCGGTCAGCGGCGCCGGCCGCGCGGGCATCGACACCCTGCGCCAGCAGATGTCCCTGGTCGCCGGCACGGAACTGGGCACCAGCCCCGGCGACGTACGCCGGGCCGTCGGCGACAACACGGGCCCCTTCCCGGAGCCGGTCGCGCTGAACGTGGTGCCGTGGGCCGGGTCGCTCGCCGAGGACGGCTGGTCCTCGGAGGAGATGAAGGTCCGCAACGAGACGCGCAAGATCCTCGCGCTGCCGCAGCTGAAGGTCGCGGTGACCTGCGTGCGCGTCCCGGTCGTCACCACGCACTCCCTGACCGTGCACGCCCGCTTCGAGGGCGAGGTCACCGTCGACAAGGCACGGGAGATCCTGGCCACCGCGCCCGGTGTCGTGCTGTTCGACAACCCCGCCGCCGGTGAGTTCCCCACTCCCGCCGACGTGGTGGGCACCGACCCGACGTGGGTCGGGCGGGTCCGCCGGGCCCTGGACGATTCGACTGCCCTCGAACTGTTTGTGTGCGGCGACAACCTGCGCAAGGGTGCTGCGTTGAACACCGCTCAGATCGCGGAGCTGGTGGCGGCGGAGATCGTCGGCGCGTAGCCCGCGGAGGTCCGGACCCCGGTCGTTCCGCAGGTTCTGCGCTCCCGGCGTCCACCAGCCGGAATCTTGGTGGCCGTTCGGGGAGACCTTTGTAGGATCTGTGTTGGTTCAGTGATCAATTTAATGGTCCGGACCTCTTGAACCGACCCGGGTCGGCGTCCGAAGATTTCCCTCCCCGCTCTCCGCAACCGCGCGGAGGGCGGGGAGCGTCTTTGCGGTCGCCGTTCAGGGGCGACGGGGCAGCAGACACATGGGGCACAGGGGAAGAGCTGGTACGCATGAGGGCATCTAGTGCATCGTCGCGCGCGCCGTACGGCGTTCCGGCGGGCGGTCCAACGGGCGTACCGGAGGGTGGTGTTCAGACGAATGTGGCGTCCCGCGCGAATGTGACGCCTGTCGCGTACAACCCTCCCGGGGGGACGTGTGTCCAACTGGCGTGGCAGAGGTACTCGAATTCACCGCGGTACAGACGAGGGGCACCGCCCTGCGTCCACCCCGCCGACTCCGCAGCCCCGGCGCGCCCGGCGGCATGCCGGTGATCGCGCCCATGCCTGCGACGCGGCCTACCCGCATTCCGGACCAGCGTGACGGCGCCGAGGACATCGCGGCGGCGGGCACGACCGTCGACCATCTCACCGAGACGTACCGGGCGCACTACCGCTCGCTCCTCGGTCTGGCGGCACTCCTGCTGGACGACACCGCCTCCTGCGAGGACGTCGTCCAGGAGGCCTTCATCCGGGTGCACTCGGCGCGCAAGCGCGTGCGGGACCCGGAGAAGACGCTCGCCTACCTGAGGCAGACCGTCGTCAACCTTTCGCGCTCGGCCCTGCGCCGTCGCATCCTCGGCCTCAAGCTCCTCTCGAAGCCGATGCCCGACATGGCGAGCGCCGAGGAAGGCGCCTACGACCAGTTGGAGCGCGACGCGCTGATCAAGGCGATGAAGGGACTCCAGCGCCGCCAGCGCGAGGTCCTCGTCCTGCGCTACTTCGCGGACATGACGGAAGCCCAGGTCGCCGAGACGCTCGGCATCTCCCTGGGCTCGGTCAAGGCGTACGGCTCGCGCGGGATCGCCGCGCTCCGCGTCGCCATGGAGGCGTCGGCATGAGCGCGTCCGACGATCGGTGGCGTCCCGGCGACCCGGGGCGCCCGGAACCTGAGCACAAGCAATCGCACGCTGGGAACGGAACTGTGAACCACGGCCCAGACGAACAGCCCGACCCGCACGGGCAGGACGGACCGGGAGCCGAGGGGTTCGGCTCGGACGAGCTGGCGCTGCGCCGACTGCTGCACCAGGCCGTCGACACGATCGAACCCACCGACGGCACCCTGGCCCACCTGCGGCGTGCCGTACCGGCCCGGCGGGCCCGCAAGCGCCAGGCCGTGGTGGGTATGGCGGCCGCCGCGCTCTTCATGGGCACGGCGATCCCGGCGGCGGTGCACGTCTCCAACTCCTCCGGGTCGAACGTCAACCCGTCCAACGCGGCCAACAGCTCCGCCGCCCAGGGCGGCGCGAACCAGGACAAGGGCACGGGCACCGGCGACGGGAAGCAGGCCGGCGGCTCGGGCGGCACGTCCAAGGGCAAGGACACCGGCGGCCGGACCGAGAAGCCGGGCAAGGACAAGGGCGCGGGCAGCGGTGCCGCCACGGGTGGTGCCGACCCGTCGGCGTCGGCCCTGAGCGCGGCCGCGTGCACGACGGAGCAGCTCGGCGGAGCCACCGGCACCGCCGCGGGCCCGGACTCCACGGGCGCCGTCTACGGCTCCTTCACCGTCTCGAACGTCTCCACCACCGCCTGCACCGTCACCGGCGCGGGCAGCTTCAACGCCACCGCCCAGGGCGCGGCGGAGCAGGGCAAGATCGGCGTGGCGACGCATGTCACGGGCGACGCGGCCGGCGGGCTGCCCGACCCCTCGGCGGAGGTGACCTCCCTGGTCCTGCAGCCGGGTGGGTCGTACGTGGTGAAGTTCGCCTGGGTGCCCTCGGAGACGTGCCCGACCATTCCGCCGTCTCCGGACCCGACGCCCACCGAGGGCGCCACCGACACCGGCGGCACGTCGTCGGAGGGGGCCGGTGCCGCGCCGCAGCTCTACGTCGAGGACGGTGTGCAGGACGGCAGTGTCCTCGTGTCCAGCACGGCGGCCACGGGGGGCGCGGGAGCCTCGGTGAACGTGGCCAACGCCTGCGCCGGCACGGTCATCCACACCGGAATCCTGGCGTCCGCCTGACCGGTCGCCGCCATCGGCGGCACGGACGACACAGACGGCCCTTCGCGCTCGCCCAGCGGCGGATGCGCGAAGGGCCTTCGCGTTCACCGGCCGCCGCGGCGGCGGGCTCAGCGTCCTGCTGGGCCTGATGACGCTGACGGACGGTGTGCTCGCCGGCGGGCGGGACGGCCGGTGGGCCTTCGTGCTCGCTAGGCGGTGGTGGAGGGTGCCGGCTCGGCTTCGGCCGCGTCGCCGTCGTCCTTGGTGGCGCCGTCGCCCGTCCCGGGGGCGGACGCGGATCCGGAACGGGTGCCCTCTTCAGGGCCGGCGTCCGGGAACAGGCCCAGCTCGGCGTCGCGGGCGAACTCCACCTCGCGGCGCAGCAGCCGGAACCACATGAAGACGACGAAGCCAGCGAAGACGAACCACTCGCCGGTGTATCCGAGGTTCTGGAACGCCTTGAGGTCGAGCCCCGTGTTCTGCGGGGCGGCCGGCGGCACGGCCTTCATGCCGGCGTCGGCCTTGTCGAGGGTGATCCACGCGTCGTACGGGGTGTACGGCACCAGGTTCACCAGGGACGCGGCGCTGATCGCGGCGGTCTGCCCCGAGGGAAGTCCGCCGGCCGTGCTGACACCGTTCGACCCGGGGCTCTCGGAGGCCTGCAGCGCGCCCGTGACGGTGACCTCGCCGCCGGGGGCGGCCGGGGACTTCGCCGGGTCGGCGGCACCGGGCAGCCAGCCCCGGACCACGGGCAGCGCCTTGCCGCCGTCGACGCGCAGCAGCGTCAGGACGTAGAAGCCCTGCCTGCCGTCCAGTTCGCGGTCGGGCACGAGGAGTTGCTCGCCGTACCGGCCCGTCGCGATGGTCTGCTTGCCGGACGTCTGCGTGGTCACGGGCAGCATGCCGGCCAGTGGCCTGGCGGGGTCCGTCTTGGCCGCCGAGGCCGCCTTGTCCGCCGTCCGGTGGTCCTGCACCCGGTCCTCGAAGCGCCCCAACTGCCATGACCCCATGAAGATGCAGAAGGGGATGGCCAACAGCACGAAGACGTTGATCCCCCACCAGCGGGGCGTCAGCAGGAACCGGTACACATCGTCCACGGTACGGTGCCGCCCCGCGCGGCTCGGCCGTGGGGCCCGCTCAGTAGCGCTCCACGAGCCGCTCCCGGCCCGCCGGCGGCTCGTACGGCTCGGGCCAGAAGTCCGTGACGCTGGTGATCCTGCCGTCCTCGCCTGCCGTGAAGAACGTGATCGCGTGCATCTCCTCCAGGCCCTCGGTGAGAAGGATCCACGAGACGGCGTGACCGGGCTCGGCCACGATCCGCTCGATCCGCGCGCGCCAGTCGCCCGGGTACTCACGGTTGAACGCGACATACCGCTCTCTGCCGCTGATGCGCTCCCGCGTCTGCGGCAGGGTGTAGACGACGTCCTCGGCGAGCAGGCCCGCGAAGGCATCCCAGTCCCGGGCGTCGGCGGCGGCCCAGTAGCTCTCGACGGTGGTGCGCAGATCGGTCATGCGAGAAGTCTGCAGCCCGCCACTGACACAAGACCTGACCTGCGCCGACGGAGTGTCGGTCGGGTGCGCTCGGGTCCGTCGCCGGGCGGCGTGACGCTCGGGGCCGGGGGAGTTTTCCACAGGCTGGGGATCCCGTCGGCACGCCCCGGCCCGGGCCAGGCACTATGGGGCCATGACTGAGAGCAGCAGGTCCATCGAGCAGCAGCAGGCAGACATGCCCGACTGGGAGAAGCGCTTCCGGGCACCCCGGGTGTCGCTGCCGGACTGGGCGGAGGACGCCCCGCACCGCTCCCTGTTCGTCTCGAACGCGACAGGGACGTACGAGCTGTACGCGTGGGACCGTGCGACGGGGGAGCAGCGCCAGGTCACCCACCGGGCGAACGGCACGACGGACGGCGTGCTCTCGCCCGACGGCGCGTGGATCTGGTGGTTCGACGACAAGGACGGCGACGAGTTCGGCATCTGGCGCCGCCGCCCCTTCGAGGCCGCCCTGGTCGACGGCGAGACCGACGAACCGGCCGTCCCGGACCTCGACCCCTCGTACCCCGCGGGTCTGGCCATCGGCCGTGACGGACGGACGGCCGTGGTCGGGCGCTCGACGGACGACGACGGTTCGACGATCCACCTGGCGCGGGCAGGCGAGTCCCCGGTGGAGATCTACCGGCACCGCGAGTCGGCCGGCGTCGGCGACCTCGCGCACGACGGCTCGCTCATCGCGATCGAGCACACCGAGCACGGCGACGCGATGCACTCCGCGCTGCGGGTGCTGCGCCCGGACGGTTCCGCGGTCGCCGAGCTCGACGACACCGAGGGCGGCACCGTCGAGCTGGGCCTCGAAGTACTGGGCTTCGCACCGGTGGACGGGGACAGCCGGCTGCTCATCGGGCATCAGCGGCGGGGCCGCTGGGAGCCCCTGGTGTGGGACGTGTCGACCGGCGAGCAGACCGACCTGGCGCTCGACCTCCCGGGTGACGTGGCCGCCGAGTGGTATCCGGACGGCTCGGCCCTCCTCGTGGCCCACAGCTTCGAGGCCCGCAGCGACCTCTGGCGCTACGACCTCGCCTCCGGCGAGCTGACCGAGGTCCCGACCCCGCCGGGCACCGTCTCCGGAGCGACGGCGCGTCCGGACGGCACCGTGGAGTACCTGTGGTCCTCCGCCGCCGAGCCGTCGGTGGTCCGCTCCACGACAGGCGCGGTCGTCCTGGACCCGCCCGGCCTGAAGTCCCCGGGGTCGGTCCCCGTGGAGGACGTCTGGGTCGAGGGGCCCGGCGGCCGTATCCACGCCCTGATCCAGAAGCCGGCCGGCACCACCGGTCCGCTCCCCACCGTGTTCGACATCCACGGCGGCCCGACCTGGCACGACAGCGACTCGTTCGCCGCGGGCCCGGCGGCCTGGGTCGACCACGGGTACGCGGTGGTCCGGGTCAACTACCGCGGTTCCACGGGCTACGGCCGTGCGTGGACGGACGCGCTCAAGCACCGCGTCGGCCTCATCGAGCTGGAGGATATCGAGGCGGTCCGCGCCTGGGCGGTGGACTCCGGTCTGGCCGACCCCGAGCGGCTGATCCTCACCGGCGGGTCCTGGGGCGGCTACCTCACCCTCCTCGGCCTCGGTACCCGGCCCGACGCGTGGACGCTCGGCATCGCCGCCGTGCCGGTCGCCGACTACGTCACGGCGTACCACGACGAGATGGAGGCCCTGAAGGCGATGGACCGCACGCTGCTCGGCGGCACACCGGAAGAGGTCCCCGAGCGCTTCGAGGCGTCCTCCCCGCTCACCTACGTCGACGCGGTGAAGGCTCCCGTCTACATCTCGGCCGGGGTGAACGACCCTCGCTGCCCCATCCGCCAGATCGACAACTACGTCACCCGCCTCGCCGCCCGCGAGGCGCCGCACGAGGTCTACCGCTACGACGCGGGCCACGGCTCCCTGGTCGTCGACGAACGCATCAAGCAGGTCCGCCTGGAACTGGACTTCGCAGAGAGGTACTTGGGGAAGTAGGCCGGGTTACAGCCACAGCCACAGCCACAGCCACAGCCACAGCCACGGGCACGGCGACGGCGTAAGCGACAGCTACGGCTATCGCTTACGGGCCTACGGCCTCGGTTCGCGCCTTGCGGGGCGGTGCCCGGGGAGGCGGTGTCCGGGGAGGCGGTCCTGCTTCCCGGCCCGCCCTCGCGCGCCGCAGGGCCCGGCGGAGCCGCCTCCTCCGCCCGGCCCGCTCGGCTACACCCCGGCCCGCCGCTGGGGTCGCCGTCCGAGCAGTTCCGCGAGCCCGCGCCGGGTCGCCGCGAGCACCACGCGGTCCTCGGGCTTCAGGACGTAGGTGGCGGGCAGGTCCCACACCAGGCTGGGTCCGCGGGAGGAAGCCGCCGAGGCCGCCCGGCGCTGTCCCCGGGGCGCGGTGTCGAGGGCGAGCACCCGCCACGACCCGGCCCGGAACGCCTCACCCACCGTGCGGCCCTCCAGCTGCGGATGGCCGCCCACGTCGACCGCGGCGAACAGCAGCACCCGCCGCTCGACCGGAATCGCCCCGAGGATCTGCCGCCCCATCATCGCCCCGGCGAACGCCGGCGCGGCCAGGTGGGACACGCTGCGGCTCCGGGTGAGCGCGCCGGGATGCGCGGACCGCAGGGTGCGGTACACGGCGGTCGCGAAGTCGTCGTCGTACAGCCGCAGGACGACGCGCAGATCGGGCTGCACGCTGCGGGCGTACAGCACGGCCTCCAGGTTCGTGGTGTCCGCGCTGGTCAGCGCGAGCAGCGCGTGGGCCCGGCGGATCTTGGCCGCCTCCAGTACACCTTCCTGCGTCACGTCGCCCAGCACGACCGGCACGCGCAGGCGCCGGGCGAGCGCCAGCCCACGTGCCTCCGGATCGGCCTCGACGCACACCACGGGGATGTGCAGCTCCCGCAGCCGGGCCAGCACCCGGGTACCGATCTTGCCGACGCCGAGCAGCACCACGTGCCCGGACAGACCGCGCGGCGGCTTGCGCAACGCGGACCCGCTGCGGAACGTACCGAGCGCCTCCAGTACGGCGGCCAGCAGCACCGGCAGGAGCAGCAACCCGACCATGCCAGAACAGAGTTGGAGGATCTGGCGGCCCAGCGGCTGACCTATGGCCGGGTCGTTGATGGCGAACAGATCGAGCAGTGTCAGATAGGTCGCCTGGAGCGGTTTCTCCCCGGTGACCAGCATCGACGCCACGGCGAGCCCGACCACGCAGGCGACGAGCCCGGCGAACGACCAGCGCAGCCGCCGCGAGAGCAGCGAACCGAAGGACGGGACGACGCCGCGCCCGGAGGACAGTTCGGGACCGGCGTACGAGACGTTCTCCAGGACGACGGTGCCGCGCCCGGTGGCGCCGGCCACCGCCCCTTCGTCGGGCAGGAGTTGGGGGCCCTGGGAGCCACTGCCCTCCGAACCGTCCGCACCCGCCGGGTCGTTGGCCGTGGCGGACAGCAACGCGAGGGTGCACAGGCCGGGATCGGCGACCTCGCCGGGGGCCGGAGGCGGCCGTTCGACCGCGCGGAGCATCAGCCCGTCGGTCTGGACGACCTTGCTGGTACCGGCCACGGCGGTGGCGGCCAGCGCGGGCGCGGCGGTGTCGGCGTCGGACAGGACGGTGGTGGACGCGTCGTAGACGTCACGGCCGGGAGCGGTGGGATCGGCGGGGTCTCCCGAGGTGCCGGACCCGAGCGTCCCGGCGTGGAGCGGGGCGCCGGCGAGGGCGGAGGCCTGGTCGAGGAGAGCTTCGATGTGCTGTCCGAGGCGCCGGTTGTAGAGCCGCAGGACGAGCCGGATCCGCGGGTTAAGCCGCCGGGCGGTGAGAGCGGCACGGATGTTGGTCTCGTCGTCGTCGTACACGAGCGCCAGCGCGGCGGCCCGCTCGACCCCGGCGTCGCCGAGCACCTCCTCGGTCAGCTCGGCGGCCTCCACGACGCGCTCGGAACCGGGCGGCTCCCCGACCCGCCCGCCGGCGGGGACGGTGCCGTCCCCGCCGGCGTTCCCGCTGTTCCCGTTCCCGGAGGCCCGGTTGACGGCTGCGGAGACACGGTCGAACAGGGCCGTGGCCCGTGTCCGCCCGACCACCGGCGGTCGCACGCTCCGCTGCGCGGGCGGTACGACGAGGGTGACCTGTTCGCCGTAGACGCCGCGCAACTCGGCGGCCAGCCGGTGCGCCAGGGCGTCGTCGCCGGCCACCACCATGTGAGCGGCCGCGTCGGGTGATGCGCTCTGAGACGGAAGGTTCACCACGGGAGAGAAGACTGCCCCACGGGCCCGGGCGGTTCCAGTGCCGGATGAGCCCCGGCCGTCGCCGCGTGGTCCACCGGGGCGAGACGCGGGTCACGGACGGCGATGTCACAACGGACGGGGTCCGTCCCGTCCAAGGGGTTGAAGCACCACGGCAAGCCACCGCATGTGCGGCACACGTGACCTAGGAGAAGCCATGGAAGCCCGTCTGAACCTCTTCGCCAGCCCGATCGCCGCGAAGTTCGGAAAGCATCTCGCCGCGGCGGGGAAGGCGCTCGCGGACTCGACGGTGCCGGCCGCGACGCAGGAACTGGTGAAACTCCGCGCCAGCCAGATCAACGGCTGCGGTTTCTGCACCGACATGCACACCAAGGACGCCGAGCACGCCGGGGAGACGTCGGTGCGCCTCAACCTGGTCGCGGCCTGGCGGGAGGCCACGGTGTTCACCGACGCCGAGCGCGCCGCCCTGGAGTTGACGGAACAGGCCACCCGCATCGCGGACGCGGCGGGCGGCGTCACGGACGAGTGCTGGGCGAACGCCGCCAAGTACTACGACGAGGAGCAACTCGCCACCCTGGTCTGCGTCATCTCCCTCATCAACGCCTTCAACCGGGGCAACGTCATGGTCCAGCAGCCGGCGGGCAGTTACCGCCCGGGGCAGTTCGCCTGAGGGGGCACGGCAGGGGCCCGGTCGCCATCGTGCGACGGGGCCTCTGCCCAGCACCTTCTCGTCCCGCCGGCACGACGCGTTCCGCAGTCGGGGAACCGCCCGCCCCCAGCGCGCCCTTGTGCGCCCGGTCCTCGCGCTGCTGCCATGTCGACATCGGCACCGACGAGGTCGGAGGGGGCAACCATGCTTCAGCTCACGGTCGTTCGATGGAAACGGTTCGGGCACGACCGTCTCTACGCCCATCTTCCCGACGGCACGGCGGCAGGCTGGGCCGACTGCACGACGGGCACGATCACCGTCCTGCTCCAGGAGTACGGGGACCCGGTGACGTCCGTACTCGCACCGCACTTACCGGGGACGCCGAAGTCACCGGCAACGGGAGCACCGTGGCACGCGGTCGCACCGTCCCATGCGGGCGCACCGTCTCGGGAGGGGGCGACGTCCCGTCGGGCGGCGCCGGACATGCGCCGGCGCCAGGGCGGACTGCGCAGCGCTCCGGCACCGGACGCAACGCCGACAGCGGCGCAGACGCCCCACCCCACGACGCCCCACCCCACGACGCCCGACCCCGTGACGCCCCTCCTCCCACCCCTGACCCCACCCGACGACCTGGCGGAGAACGCTCCCGGCACGGCACTTCGGCCGAGTTTCGACGAGTCCTCGGCCGGTCCCGTGGCACGGGCTCTGGCCCGAATACTCGGGCACCCGGCCGACGGGGACCCGTGGCGCAAGGGCGCGGGTGGCGAACGCCGCGTCGGCGCCGAACTCGACCGGCTGCGACGCCACGGATGGCACGTCCTGCACTCCATCCCGTTGCCGGGGGACGTGGACCTCGACCACCTCCTGATCGGGCCCGGCGGGGTCTTCAGCATCAACACCAAGAACCACCCGGGGAAGCCGGTCTGGGTCGGCGACGACGCCGTGAAGGTCGACAACGGTGACCCCCGGCCGTACGCCCGCAGGAGCCGCTCCGAAGCGGAGCGCGTCCAACGCGTCCTCGGCCACTTCTGCGGATTCGGTGTCCCCGTCGAGCCGGTGCTGGTCTTCGTCGGCGTCACCGACCTGAAGGTCGAAGCGACTCAACACAGGGTGAGGGTCTACCGAGAACGCGAAGTCTCCGCCCTGGCCCCCCTGACCGGCGTCTGGACGCCCTCCCAAGTCACCCGGATCCACAGCGTCGCCCGCCACCGGAGGGCCTGGCTGGAGGCGTGAGGGATGGGGGGCCGGCTGAGGCAGGCCCGATGCCCGACCCCAGGCGCCTGATCCGACAGCTGCGCTGAGCCGAGTCTCCAGCAACGCCAGAGGGCCCCCACCTCTCCGGTAAGGGCCCTCTGACCTGCTACTCGTGGCATCGCGAGGTTCACGCGAGAGGAGCGCCCGCCGGCGGTGGAGCCATGATGCCGCCGAGCATGCGCGCCATCTCGCCGTACATGCGAACAGCTTCGGCGCCCCCGCCGGACGTCCGGGGCGTTCGCCCTTGTGGTCGACGACTCCCGTGGCCAGGAGCGCGTTCTGGAAGAAGAGGTCGCCCGCCTTCCAGGGCCGGTCGGGGGTGTCGTCGGCGCCCGGGAACGTCTCCTTGTAGTCCTTGACGACGATCCATTGGTCGCCGAGGTACTGGTAGGTGTGCGGGTCGATCAGTAGCCCCTGCGAGAGGAATCCCAAGATCTTCTCCCAAATTTCTCCCAGGAGTGCCCGCAGAATCAGAAAGACCCCCTGCACTCACTGAGTGCAGGGGGTCTTTCTGATGTTTCAGCTGTCGGGGTGGCGGGATTTGAACCCACGACCCTCTTCGTCCCGAATACTGTGCGGAAAGATCGCTGACCAGGTGTACTTGACTCCTGCGCAGGCCAGGGCGTTGGTATGAGTTGGTTCCCGTGGGTGGCGATGCCCGCGGCTTTCTTGATCCACTCCCCGGCGGCGCGGCTGGCGGCCAGGCCCCCCGATCGACCTCCCGGTACGGGCGCACGATTGGCGGCGCCGGCTCGGCGCGCAGCAGGCGGTGAGTGATACAGGCTGGTAACACTGCGACTCAACATCCGGCAGTCGCTCGCCACGGGACACAGGATGCGGGGGTGCAGATAGCAGAACTCGTCCTCAAGTACCTTCAGGCGCTTGCGTGGCCAGGCGTAGTGATCACGCTCGCCGTGATCTTCCGGCGTCAGCTAGCAGACGTGTTCAAGCGTCTTAAGGCACTCTCACAAGACGGTCATGGAGGAACTCGGAATCCCGCCCAAGCTCATGGATGAGCGACTCGGGGACCAGGACGGTTCGGTACAGGCGCGCTACTCGCACATCACCGCGAGGATGAGGAAACGGCTCATGGACGAACTGACAGAGCAGTGGGAGGAGTCGTTGGCGGCACGGTCTGCCATGCACCCGCGGTCACCGGTGCGCTCACTCGATGCCTTGCTGAGAGCTCACCGGGGGTGAAGCCCGGGGGAGCGGAATCGCTGGCTCTGTCGGGGATCTTGTGATGTCGTAGGACGTGGAGGGCGGGATCACCCACCCCTTACTCGGCTGGGCGGGTCCGTTCATGCCGTGGTGACCTCTCACCTTGGTTCCATGAGAGAGACGGACGCGAGAGGTCGGGCCGAGTTGCCACACGAGGATGTCTGCGCCGGTGAGCACGGTACCCGCGCGCGGTGCCTGCCCGAGTCGTGGATGTGGGATGTCTTCCATCCCGACGGCAGCCTGAGGGACATTCGGGTCCTCGACACGACCCGCGGCGAGTGGATCGCTGTCCTCGATCGCCTACGTGCTGTGGCTGATGAGACCGAGGTCGAGCACCCCTACCCCCAGCTCGATCCCGCTCATCCCGCTTTCACCGACCTCTTCCGCCTCTGGGTAGATGACCCCGAGGGCGAGGCATCGGCTTTCTCTTTCCGGGCCCGTTTCGGCGCCGTGTGGTTCTTCGCCCTGCCTTGTTTCGAGGAGGAGATCGAGTTCTCGGTCTGGCCCGAGGACGTCCTCAACGGGGCGGGGGTGGCCGCCGTGCTGCGATTCCTGGTCGAGATCGCGACTGCCAGTGAACGACGGGCTCTGCTGACCGGTGAGATAGTCCGGTACGACCCGGAGATGCCGACGCTGATCTCTTATGACCCCGTCACCGGCCTTACTTCCCACATCTGAAGGGGTGAGGTGGAGGTGCCCATAGTAGGGCTGCATCCCCGCACCCGCGGTCACCGGTGCGCTCACTCGATGCCTTGCTGAGAGTCCGAGAGCGCGCCAGGGGTGAAGCCTGGAGAGCGGAAATTCCTTTTGTTGAGCGCCGCCTTCCGCTCTCTTGCCGCGGTGAGTGACCGCCGCAACGCCCCTGATGCGCAAACCGAGCATCGAAATCCGCCCTGGCCTGCGGCGATGTCGGCAGCCGCTGATAACATCCGCGCACTTGTACGAGGGGCGCATGTTCCTTCGTCGGGAGGGGAAAATACGTGGGCTCTCATGCCTTCAGACGCGGCCGCCTGGTCACGGCAGTCGCCGTCGCGGCGCTCGCCATCGGCGGAGTCACCGCCTATCCGCTGATCACGGCAGCACCGAGCAGCGCCGCGACGCTCGCCCCCTGGGGTACTGCGACTCCGATCACCGGCACCCAGGTCAGCGCCTCGGTAAAGGACCTCGTCACCGCGGCCGACGGCTCGGCCGTGGCCGTCTGGAATCAGTTCGCCGGCCGCAACAGCAACGAGCGGAAGCTGTACGCCGCCGTGCGCCCGGCGGGCAGCGACACCTGGGGAACCCCGGCACTGCTGGCGACGACTCCGACCGAAGGCGGAAGCGTCAAACTGCACGCCTCCGCGGACGGCACGGTCACCGCCCTGTGGGTGGAGTTTCCCAACGAGACCTCGCCCGGGGCAGGTGAGTTGAATGTCCGGCTCGTCAGCTCCGTGCTGCCGGCTGACCGGTCCGCCTGGTCCGCCCCCGTCGAGCTCGTGGGCACCGACGCGGCCTGGACCGATGGCGGCATTGACCTCGCTGAGGCGTCCGACGGCTCACTCACCGCGGTCTGGGGGACCAGGGCGACAGCCACCAGCAAGCTGGAGGTCAGCACCGCAACCCGAGGCTCGGACAGCACCTGGTCCGAGCCCAAGCAGATCAGTACCGCCGTGGCGGACGGGGCCGACATGGCCGCGGAGCCGAGCGTGGCTGTCGCCGCTGACGGCACAACCGTCGTCGTCTACGAGCAGCGTGCTGGCGAGACTGCCTCGTTGCGCGCGGTTACCAGGGCGGCAGGGGCAAACGCGTGGACGGCTCCGTCCGCGGTGGCCGGCACGTATCAGTCGGTTTCCCAGCCCGAACTGGCGGCTGCGGACGACGGCTCGCTGACCCTTGCCTGGGAGGGGCACACCGACGAGTCGGAGCCGGAGACCATCTATACCGCCACCCGCGCCGTCTCGGGCGGCACTTGGTCGGCCGCCCAAGCGGTGGCCAACACGGATGACCTGGTCGACACGCCTGAGCCGCTGATCGCTCCGAACGGCGAAGTGACCCTCGTCTGGGTCGACTACACCACCACCTTCGGCACTCGCACCACCACCCGCGCCACCAACGGAACCTGGTCGGCCGTACGGACCCTGTCGACCGGTTACGTACCCGAGCAATACGACGTCGCCATCGGCGGCGATGGCACCGTCCACGCCCTGTGGACCCAGATGGGTGGCGGCGGGCGCGTCTTGATGGAGTCCGCCCGCAGCGAAGGTGCATGGACCAGCGCCACCCAACTCCCGGGCTCCGCCAACGCCTACGTCCGCGGCCAGGTCTCCGTTGGCGGAGACGGCGGCGCAACCGCCGTCTGGTCCGGCGCCACCAGCAGCAGCGTCGACCGGCTCTACGAGTCCCGGACCGCCTGGCCCGCGCTCGCCGTCAGCGGATCCAACGCCCCAGCGACCGCCGACCTCAGGGGCACCACCGCCTCCAGCAATGCCTGGGCTCCGGTCTGGCAGCTCAGCAGACCCACATCGTCGTGGTCGCTGACCCTGACCGACACGGCGGGCAGGACTGTGCGGACCCTCACGGGCACCGCCGCCGGGCTGAAGGCAGCGCCGAGCTGGAATGGCCGCACCAGCAGCGGAGGCTACGCCCCCAATGGATCGCTGACCTGGACACTGCGCGCAACCCAGGTGGGCGCGACCACTGCGGCGAAGCTGGCCTCCGGCACGGTCGCTGTCTCCGGCGGCGCTGCCGTGGCCCATGACTTCGGTGGCACCTCAGCCGCCCCCGACGGCACCGGTGATCTACTCACCCTCAATTCCTCGGGCGCTCTGACGTATCAGCTGGGCAAGCGCACAACTGGAACGTTCTCCGGGAAGGTCAGCGGCACCGGTTGGGCCACCTCCGTCAAGACTGTGCCCATCGGAGACCTCAGCGGTGACCGCTGCAACGACGTTCTCGTGCGTCTGAGCAGCGGCTCGCTCCGCCTCTACAAGCCGGGCTGTGGCAAGGCCGTCACCCCGACGACGTCGTACACCTCGCTTGGCACGGGCTGGGACCAGTACAACGTCCTCACCTCGCCCGGGGACATGTCCGGCGACGGCCGTCCCGACCTGATCGCCCGCAGTTCCTCCACGGGAGCCGTCTACCTCTACAAGGGGACGAGCTCCGGCACCCTGTCCGCGCGAGTCAAGCTCTCGGCGGACTGGTCCGGCTACAAGAAGGTCGTCGGTGTCGGAGACCTGAATGGCGACGGGATCGGCGACCTCCTCGCCCAGACGAGCTCCAACGACCTGTACCGCTACAACGGCACAGGCACCGGCACGTTCAAGACCCGTGTGAAGGTGTTCAGCGCCTGGGGCGGCTCGTACAACGCGGTCGTCGGCGTCGGCGACATAACCGGCGACGGCAAGGTCGACCTCGTCTCCCGCGACAGCGCCGGCAACGTCTACCGAAACAACGGCGACGGCAAGGGATCGTTCGGATCCCGTACGCAGATCGCCACGGGCTGGTCCGGCTACAAGTCCCTCTCCTGACGGCCTTGGAACCACGGGGCGCCCGGGACTCAGCGGTTCCGGGCGCCCTGGCATGTTCGTTCAGGCGGTCCGCCATGCACCCGCGGCCACCAGTGCGCGCTTCGACGCCCTGCTGAGAGCGCGCCAGGAGTAAAGCGCAGGGGAGTGGAATTCCTTGATCCACTCCCCGTTCACTCCCCAGAGGTCCTGAGAAACGAGTCAGGGCCGGTTCCCCGTGAAGGGAAACCGGCCCTGAACTGGTGTTTCAGCTGTCGGGGTGGCGGGATTTGAACCCACGACCTCTTCGTCCCGAATTAGGCCCTGGAAGATCGCGTACGTGCAGGCCAGGCCGAAATTGCAGGTCAGGGCTTTGGGGAGTGTTGGTCTCCGTGGGCGCTTCGGGGGCCTTGACGCAAGATCATCTCCAGGATTTCTCCAAGCTCCTGCGCTCGCTCACTCCGCGCGATGCAGGAGTAGGGAAGGCTCGCTCACCGCAGGGCAGGTGTGTCGGGCACAAGCATGCTCTATGCGCGCCGTCGAGTCGTCCGTGCGGAGGAAGAGGACGAATTCGCAGCCGCCCACCATTCCGTTCTCCTTCACCAGCACCCGCAGGCTGGAGATCTGGGCCGCGCTCGTCGCCCGCTTGAGGACGATCGGTGTGGGGTGACCGGCGATGGAGAAGGTCCTGACCATAGGGGCCTGTCGCATTCCGAGCCGCCATGTGAGCCAGCTGCTGACGACGACGCCGCTACCCCTAATGATGTCCTTGTCCACCGTGAGCCGGACGCCAAAGACGTTTCCCGCGGGATCGACGGCCATACTCGCCGGCCGCGCCGGCTCGGTTTCCTCGATCGGGGTAGCGCCTCGCGCGACCAGCTCGATCAAACCGTCTTCCGTGATGCCCACCCTGTCATCCAGCAGGCATTGATGCAGGCGCCAGGGGGTCACCGGGTAGCGCTCGCCGACCTTCACGAAGAGAGCGTCCTTGGGTAGCGGCCCCAGTTCGGTCAGCACAGCGACGAGGGCCTCCATGGCGTTCGGGTACGGAGTGACGTTCAGGTGAGGCCATTCGGCCAGTGCCCACTTTCCCTCCAGACGGAGTTGCACGAACCTCTCGTCCCGCCTGAGCGCCTCAGCGACGGCGGGCTTTCGCCTGATCCCGGTCGGTGCCAGCAACTCCTCCGCGCGGCAGGGTTCGCCATTCGCCAGGAGGAAGAGGTACGCCGCGTCCCTTCCGCGGGCGCGACGGCGTAGCCAAGTTCCCTCGAAGCCAGGTACTAGAGGGCTTTTCGGATGTCCGAGCAGATCCAGCAGGGGAACCTCGTCCGGTACTCCGGCAGCCGCGAAGGTCACCGCTACGTCCTCCCCACGCAGCGGCGCCTCCTCCACTCCTCGCCGAAGCAGCATTTCCAGGGCGTCGGGGCTGCGGGTCCACCAGCCGCGCAGAGGACCAGCCCACGTCAATGGATGCTCGGCCCCGACAGCTTCGACAAGGGGCCCCAGGCCCACCTGGTCACGTACGCTCAACACGGCCGCCACCTCGGACTGGGGTACGGCCGAGCGCTCGGTGAGGGTGGTGAGCCGATCACGCCAGTCACCCACGAAGGCGTCGGCGAAGGCGCAGAGATGCTTCTGCGCCTTCAGGAGCAACTGGCGGACCCGTTCGCGGCTCACCTCATGCTCCTGCCCGATACTTCCGAGGGTCTTCCCGTCGGCGCGATCCTCGATCATGCGACGTGAGCGGGCAGGAAGCGCATCGAAAGCGGCTTGAAGCCAGTCGTCATCCCTCATCATGGCGGAGCCCCGTTCAGCCATCGGTGACGTGCGCACTGATCAGACCAAGCCGCTTCGCGATCCGGTCGTTGGTCGCCTTTTGCTCCGGGGTGATCTTCCGAACGAACGAGTCCACTGTGCAGATGACCCACGGCAGGGCGTCGCCGCCGGCCTGCGCCGCGATGGCCGCCCACGCGAGATGCTTGAAGTCGCGCATGGGCGCCCAGGCGAAGCGCTGCTCCATCTCCTCGTCGTCCTCGTGGCGAATCGTCACGCAGAGCGGCTTGATGTCGAGCGTCTCAAGGTCGACGTTCCAGCCGTGACCGAGGGCCTTGTCGACGAGAGTGCTGACCGGAGTGGCCGGCTTGACCACGAGCGGAGCCCACTTGCCCACCCCGTAGGTCGCCCGGATGTACTCCTTCATGGGCCTGTCCTTGAGCCACGGCCGGACGTTCTCCGGCTTCCCGATGAACGGGAGGAGCCGTCCTCCCACCTCGGGGTCGGAGGTCCACGCCTGATAGTGACGGGTGCGGTCGGTGTCCGTGAGATAGGTCCAGTTGAGGTCGGCGGCCCGCTTGTAGAGGAGACGCACGACTTCTTCTTCCAGGTCCGAAGGGATCGCGTACTTGGTCATTCGATTCCAGTCGTCAGAGGGAACTGAAGGCGAACCTCGTCCGCCTTGGTCTCAAGGTCCGCCGCGTCCTGGATCCAGTGGTCCATCAGCGACCCGACGGTCTCGTCGCTGAATTGGATACGAGAGGCATGCGGCATTCGGACGCGCAGGTGCTCGCTCTCCTGGGCCTCCAGCGATCGCCGGAGCTCCAATGTCGCCGCCACCCTGCGGATGTCGGTCACGAAGTCGAGGACCCTCAAGGCCTCCTTGCCGGGGCTGAGTCGGAGTCCGCGCCCGAGTTGCTGGACGAAGATCCGCCGACTGTGCGTGACCCGCAGGAACGCGATGAGGTTCACGTCCGGGACGTCGACACCCTCGTTGAAAACGTCGACACACGTGATCACCGGCACCCGGCCGAGCCTGAACTCGTTCAGCAGGATCTGGCGTCGCTGCCGCGGGAGTGCGCTGTGCAGAAACGACGCCTTGGCCCACGCCGCGTCGGACGAGGCGAACAGTCGGGCCATGTGCTCGGCGTGCTCGATGGTCTGACAGAAGACGATGGCCCTCGGTTCCGTCGTAGTCCGCCACGCCTCACGAAAGTGCTCGATGATCTCCTCGTCGCGCTGCGGCAGGAACAGGGACTTGTTGAGGTCCTTGATCGACTGCCCATGCACGCTGGCGTCCCGGACGGCGTTCCAATCGACGTTGTCGACGTACAGCCGGTAGTCGACGGCGGAGAGGAAGCCAGCTGCCATGCCCTCCGCGATGCCCATCTTGAAGCTCGGGTATCCGAAGCGAGAGGTGATGTCGAACTTGTCACCACGCCAGGGTGTCGCCGTCACACCGAACTGCTCGGCATTCCCGCACAGTTCGAGCAATTCCGCAAACCTGCCGGTCTCGGCCACGTGATGCGTCTCGTCGATCATGATGAGGTCAGGTCGGTAGCCCACGCGTACAGCACTGAGGACGGATTCGACCGTTCCGACCACGACTCCGTCGAGGCTTTCGGGCCGACTTTCTCCCGTGAGCAGGCGCGTGGGGACGTACTTGGGGATGTGCCGCCACATCGCCTTCTCGAGCTGCGCGACGAGGTCCTTCATGTGCGCGACGACGAGAATCCTGGCGTCCGGATTGGTCTTGAGGTGACGGCTGATGATCTCCCCGCCCACCACGGTCTTGCCGAGACCCGTCGCGAGGACGAGCAGCGCGGTGCGGTTCGCGTCGAGGTCCCGGATCACGGCGTCCGCCGCCTCGGCCTGGTACGGGCGCAGAGCGTACTTCGCGGGAACGGTCTCGGGCATGCGGTCCCCGATCGACCGCAAGGTCGCGCCGTGCCAGACAGTGATCGGCACGCCGACTCCGTTGAGTGCCACGCGGCGGGCCTCAGCCGCCGCGTTGATGTCGGTGTTGGTGACCAGGATGGCCTTGTCCGCGCGGTAGCGCGTACGCGCGCGCTCAAGGTCGTCGACTCCGCTCCGGTCAACTTTCCCTCCGGCCTTCCACTTGCATTGGAAGACCCACTGCTCCCGACCGCGTACCGCCAAGAGATCCGCGCCCTGGTCGCCGGCGCCGTCGATAACACGCACGTCGTTGAAGCCGAGGTACCAAAGGGCCCGTTCGACGGCATGCGTGAGACCTGCGGGTCCTCCCCTCAGCAACTCGTCCGCCGAGAGGAAGACGGCGCTCACTTCTCCTCCGCGAGGTCGTCGGCCAGCAGGCGAATGCTCAGCCTCGTCCGCAGCAGCTGGTCCGGAAGGCTAGCCCCGGCGTAGGTCGCCTGCGTTGCGACATCGGAGAGGTAGCCGACCGTACGCGCGAGGCTGAGCCGCCGCGCGGACGCGGAGGCGACCCTCTCGTAGACACCCTGGAAGACGCGGTTGTCCATGAACAGTGACGGCAGCGACTCGACGAGACGGACCAGGAAAAGGGCGGGCACGTACAGCAGGAACTCACCGCTCGCACCGAGGTCGGTCGTGCGGGTGACCTTGCCGTTGGCGATCATGGTGTGCTCGGTGTGGGTGAGTTCATCGGGCGAGAGGAACTGAAACGCCTTCGCCGGTTCGCCGGTTCGGTCCAGCTCGGACGCCATGCGGCGACGGACCTCAGCCAGCAGTTCCTTAGCCTCGGCGCCGATCATCTCGGCGTCCAGAGCGCTGGCGGGCAGCGACTCCGCCCGGATCGCCGCGATGAGCTCCGAGTGGCTCCACTCCGAACTTGTCTGCACCCTGAGCAGCACGGCGATCTCCGCGAGCAGCAGATCCGCCGGGTCCGCTCCGAACCTCTGGAAGATCGGATGATCGAGGTCGAGGAACGCCACGAGGGCGTTGCCGCCGCGCTGGTCCAGCAGGACGGGAGTGGGGTGGAGGTTCTCGTCGGTCAGGCCTCCCACCGTGAGCCGACGCGCCTCGACCTCGACGAAGCCAACGCGCGGGTGGCCGAAGGGGCGGCTCAGAGCCGGGTAGGTGGTCGAGTTCTCCGTGTAGCGCGTGACCCGTTCCTGACGCGTCTCCCTACGCTCCTCCGGGGCCGGCGTGGCGGTAGCGCCGCTGTCCTTCGAGGGCTGCGCCTGGGCACTGGGCTTCGCCTCGTCCCGACCGGCCTCGGGATAACTCGGACTGCCGATTTCCGCGCCATCGAACCCGAGCGCTTCCATAACGGCCGCCTCGTCGGGCTTTCCCGGGGTGACGGCGGCCGCCTTCGCGTTCTTGCCCCTGCTCTTGGTCGCCTCGTGGTCCTCGACCGCCTGCCACCAGCGCTCATCGGTCTGGTAGTCGGGGTTGCCCCGGTGGAATTCATGCCCCCATCGACGGGTGTCGTCGTGGATCGGCTTGCGGCCGTCTCCCGGGACCAGGTACCGCAGACCGGCGTCGTTACGACGGTAGCCTTTGAAGAGGAGCGCGAGCGGGCTGGTGTTCTCCTCGTACTCAAGGTTTGCCGCGCGCTGGGGCAGCAGCGGCGCGACCCCCCTCACGATCTCGACCGCCGAGCGCCAGCTGCGGTCGCCGTACTCGAAGGCGTCCTTCTGGTACGTGACCGGGACGTGGTCGAGGTGGATCTCCCCGATGATGCGGCCGCCCTGGTGGGCGAGGTCCACCGGATACTCAGGCTCCTCGTTGCCCACCGCTCCGTCAGGGTTGCGCCAGGTGAACAGCTGCTTGTCCCAGCGGAGGATCTTGCGGCCGTTGCGCAGGAAGTCGATTCCGTAATCGTGCTTGTGCATGTAACGCTGGATGCCGAGCCACCCGTGCACCCGGCGCTCACGAACGGTGAGTCGATCGCTCCCACAGTCTTCGCAGGCGTCGCGATCAGTGGGCTGCCACTGTCCGCAGTCACCACAGGCGAGACCGTTCTCCAGCTTCTGGTCGATCTCGATGTAGGCGGGGATGCGCTCCTTGTTGTTGTAGAGGACCGAGCGGTCGTCTCCCCAACGGCAGTGCTGGACAGGCTTCACCTGGAAGCCGCCAACCCACAGCTCGAACGGACGGTTCAGGAACATCCAGGAGTAGACCTGTCCCAGGATGTTGCGCAGGGCCGCGCCGTTCTTCTGCAGCCACCGGGCGCGCACGGGATGCAGGCGGCTGATGACGATACGCGTGCCGTGCTCGTTGGGATCGGCCTTCGGCTCAGTGATGTCCTCGGCTTCGAAGTCGTCTCCGATGCGGTCGAGGTCGATCTCCACACCGATCCACTCGGTGTCGCCCTGGCGGGTGGTCAGGACGCGCGTACGCTTGCCCAGCCGCGCCGTCGAGACGTTGAACCCCATGCCGAAGAGGCCGAGCTTGTCGTGCATGTCGTTGCCCGACCAGCCGGCCCGTACGGCCCGCTCCAACCGGTCGTACGTCATGCCGCGACCGGTGTCGGTGATCACGAGCTGACCCTGCGCGGAGTCGGGGAGCTCGACGCTCACGCGATACCCGCCCGCCCAGGGGGTCCCGGACCGATGGATCTCCGTGAAGTCGTCGAAGGCGTTGTCGATCAGCTCGGCGATGCACTGCCACTCGTCGAACTCAATCTCACCGAGCATGCGCAGCACACGCGCGGAAGGAGTGATCTTCATAGGTGGACGGACCCCCTGTCCTCGTCTCGCGTGGGCGCGGCGAAGCAAGCCCTACCGCGGGCAGTGCTTCGGCGCGCGGCTCGGGGAGAGCCATACGCGTGATGAAGAGAGTAGAGGGCACCACTGACAATCGGCGGCAAGTTCCCTGCCGTTCCATCCAGTTGAGTGGTTTACGGCGGTGGCGAGAACCGGTCGCCAACCGTCGCAATCGCAACGTCCCCGACGATCCACTGTGCTGGTGGTAGACGTCGGCGGTCGCTGGGGGACTCCTTCCGTGATCTGTGAACCCGCCGAGGGTGCCCCTAAAGCTCGATGGATGCGTCGAACCACCGTTGGGGTTGTTGGCCGAGGCCAGCGTCAACGGTGGGGACGACCTGCTCGCGTTCAGCGAGGGCGACGGGCCCACCATTCTGCGCCGGACCTCCGACGCCATCAACGATTTCTCGATTACGGAACGTTGTGATCATCCCGTGCCGCAAAGTCGCGAACGGCGGCGGCGACCCGGCCCGCCGCTTGTACGGGATCTTCGTGCTCCCAGATTCTGATGGCGCGCCATCCCGCCTCCGCCAAGAACTGGTCGGTCTGGGAGTCCCTGGCTCGATTTCCATCGATCTTGGTGCGCCAGAAGTCACTGTTCGTGCGTGCTGGGCGGCAGTGATCGGGGCACCCATGCCAGAAGCACCCGTCTACGAAGACGGCGACACGAGCACGGGTGAAGACGAGGTCGGCGGTTCGCCGTACTCCGGGAAGCGGACGTGCCGATACGCGGTAGCGCAGACCTTCGCGATGCAGCAGTGAGCGGATTCGGAGTTCCGGTGCCGTGTCGCGGCCTCGGTTCCCGCGCATCGATGACCGCGTGGCAAGGGACGACGCCCACGACCCCTCCGGAAGAGGACGCTCTCCGACCATCCCCCGGTCCTTGGCGATCTGCCAAGCCTGTTCAAGATTCGCCGCACGCGTCGGGTGCTCCACTTCTCCGACATACAGGGCGGGCGAACGCCCGTTCTCCGACCAGCGGAGATAGGCCCTGATACGACGAGTCCTGGGCAACAACTTCAGCGTGATCGAGGCCAGCGCGTAGTCGCCGTCTTTCCGCTTGACATAGCGGCCCTCGCGACCACCTGCGGCACGATCCTGCTCGGCGACGATCGCCTTCCTGGTCCGCCCCTGCCGTCCCCGCCATGCCCTCTCGGGCGGCGGCTTGTCCTTCCAGCCCACTTGCCGGGACTCGGCGGCGTCATTCACGAGCGTCGTTCCGCGTCGTCGAGGGCTTTCGCGACGGCGCTGGTGAACACCTCGCCCAGCTTCACGGGAACCGCGTTGCCCAGCTGCCGCATGCGTTCACCCCGCGGGCCCGCCATGTTCCATCCATCGCCGAAGGTCATGACCCTGGCGGCCTCGCGCACGGTCATGTACCGGTGCTCGGGGCGCAGCAGGCCGGTCTTCTCGTCGCGCACCAGGTTGTCGAGCTGCATGACCGACTCGCCACCGGGCACACCGTGCACCCCGGCCTTGACGGTCTTGGCCGGCCGGTCAAGTTCGTTGGGCGTGTGCCCGTCGTAGATCCTGGCTCCGGGCCACCCGATGTGGTCGGGGAATCCGCCCTGTTCCGTCGTCTTGTCCAACACGTTGGTGTTGATCTCGGGGAGCCCCATTACCGCGTCTCGAAGGGTGAGCCAAGGCTGAAGCTCCTCATCCCCGCTTTCGAACGACAGCTGCTCATTCGCGTAGCGCGAGGTCACCAGATCGATGACGCGCTTCGGAATCTTGGCGCCCGCCTGCTCGTGGCGCTTCCAGTAGGAGCCTTCGAGGATCGTCCGCGCGAGGGCCGCGTGGGAGTGGGTGCGCGCGACAGCGCGCTCGACCAACTTCGGGTCCACGCCCAGGTCGGCGCGGAACGCCAGGAGGATCACGCGGTTGCGGATCTGTGGCACCCCGTAGTTGGCGGCGTTCACGGCGTGTTGCGTGACCTCGTAGGTCTCCGCCGGATCGGTGTCCTTCGCGTCGAGCCGCTCCCGCAACGCGTGGTCGTGCTGCTGCCACGTGGCACCCTTACGGCGCTTCACGAACGGCAGGGAAAGCTCGCGCTTGATGTACTCGAAGTAGGGATTGAAGGACGGGCGAAGGAGTCCTCGGACGTTCTCACAGATGACGGCCTTGGGACGGATCTCACGAACCGCCCGGAACATCTCCGGGAACATGTTCCGCTCGTCCTCGTCGCCCTTCGCGACTCCACCAAGGCTGAACGGCTGGCATGGTGGCCCGCCGGCCAGAAGGTCAACATTGCGATCCCTGAGGAAGCGCATGTCCAACTCTCGGACGTCGCCGGTGACCAGGGGAGGGTAGTGGGGCCGCTCAACGGCGCCCGCAGCTTCGAAGCCCTCCGCGCGTTGCTTATCGATCTGGTCCAGCCACTTCGCCAGCACATCGGAATCGACGTCCGCAGGAAACGCGTCGAAGCGATTGCCCTCAAGGGTCTCGCACGCCCTCTTCGCGAACTCGTTCAGCAGCAGGTGTCGGAAGCCGGTGTTCGTGCTGGCTTGGACCAGCCCGCCCCCGCCCGCGAAGAGCTCTACCGACGTCCGTTGCATTTTCCACTCCTAGCAGTTCAGTGCAGCCAGAACCATACCGCGGAGCAGTGCTAATTATGACCCATGCGCCGCAGAAACTCGGGTGCTGTCCTACGTTCCACAGCGGCAGAACCACGAAGAGAGCGACGGGGGCCATTACGGCGACAACAGGGGTCCGGAGGAGTCGGCATTCCCCTGATGCTTCACCCTCAGCATCACGAAGGCACTCGGAGATCAGCTCGCGGCGGATCTCGCCAAGCTGACCAGGACCCCCTTGAGCGACGTGAACATCAACCAGCTGCTGCAGCGTCCGGGTCTGCCGCACGATCGGGAGACATCTTGGCCTGCCGTTGCTGGGGGACACCTGGGGGAAACGGCGTCTGCTTGCTGAGGTGCTGCGCGCCAACCTGCGTTCGGTAGGCGTACGAGATCACCGTGAGATCTTCGTCTTCCACGACCCATGGCGAGGTGCAGTGGAGGACACCCCCGGACGTCACCGGCTCCTCCCCCATACGGTCCAGCTCGATCGAGTGCACGACGACCAGAGCGTTGTCCGGGTGGTACTTCCGCTGCTTCTCGACCTCGGCGCGCGTGAGGATGACCTCCAGGCCCGCGGAGGTAGTTCCCTTGACCTCGACGTGCAGCTCTTGCCCGTCCCTGGTGAGCAGGAGGTCGAAGGACTCCTTGTCGCCGACGTCCTTGACCGTCCATCCCTGCGCCTCGAAGTGCTCGGTGGCCATGCGGACGCTGTGCCGCTCAATGGCACGCCGCTCTGCGGCAGTTAGCAGAAAACCCTGCCCCGCCCTACGCGGTCGCACGCCGCCGGGGGTGCGCCGGCCGGCGGTCTTCGCCGCATGCTGCTCCGCCTCCAGTACCTCCGGGGTCGGATCCCCGGGGACGTATGGAGCCAGCCGTTCCCCCTGGTACAGCGTGCCGAGCAGCCCCGTCATGAAATGCAGGTCGTCCAGCAGGGTCCCCTGCGCGGGCAGCCGTTCCCGGTCATACGCGATGGCCAAGACATTCCCGGGTCCGTAGCCGCGGCCCAGAGGGGTCCTGCCGTCCAGTTCGATCGTCTCGTGCAGGTCTGGCCTCGCGGCCGTGGCTTCTGCCAGGAGCGGCCGTGCCCAACCGCGCGCGCCTGGAGGTCTTCGAGTCTGCGCGGCTTGAACACGCCTCCCGTCCAGATCGTCGTCCCTTGGTTCAACGACAGGTAGACCCGCTGGCCAGAAGCACTGAACAGGTAGACCACGTACCACCCGATCGTCGAACTCGGCGACTGCTCGCGCCCGAACACGCGGACCCACGGGACCTCCGACTTCAGCCCCGTACCGTCGCGACCTTCGACCCCGAGTTCATCGAGTGAGACACCGAGGGCGTCCGACAGACGAGCCCCGTCCGCCCGCAACAGATCGGGCAGTTGCTGCCGGATGACGACGCCTCGTTCCTGCATCTGCTCCGTGTTCGTCGCCGTCCAAGACGGCTGAAGCTCAAGGACCTTGCTCAAGAGATCGTCCACGCGCGGCAGCGTAGCCCCGAGCACTGACAACGCCTCGCGGCGCTCTAACGGAGCAGGTCACACCTTCCGGCAAGCTCGTTGCCCGCGGTGGAGGTCAGTTGAGGGCCGCAACCTTGCACAACCGAGACCAAGACCTAAGCATTACGCGTTGTCCGATCTTGGTTCGGGGGCGTCCGTGAGCATCAACGAATCCGGCTTCCTTCCTGTTCGCATGCCCTGTGAGACCTACGCGGAAGTGCCCGGACGACCGTGGAATAAGCGGCCGTTGAGACCATGATTGAGACCGCTCGAAGCCCAGCACGCCTACCTAAGGAGCTCGTTCCGGGCCGCTCGCACAGCACGCCCGATGCGTCGCCACCACGCACGTGGCGGCACTCCGAGCGGGTTAGCCAAGCTGGCCTTGACGAGCCCCGCGTCCCTCTCGGTGGACTCGCAGGAGGTGATGAGGACCAGCAGCGAGTACGCCCGGAGGGCCAGAGCGGCGTTCTCACGGCTCACAGTGTCCATAAATCCGTGAGCAACAAGGTTGCGGACACCCATACCGTCTCCGAGGAGAAATGTCCTTAGGAAGCGCTCCCAGTCAGGGTCAAACCCATTGTCCATCAGGTACGGGAGGAGCGCACCGAGACCCGGAAATTGCCCCGCTCCATCACCGACCTGCGTTTTGTACACAGGTTCATTCAGTTCCAACAGGAGCGCCCGAACCGATGCTTCAACTTTAGGGACGACGAGATGCACACAAGCATCAAATTCGCCAACCCAATACAGCATCAATCCTTTCGCGAGAGCCCTAGCCGACACAGGATGGGTCCCCGACGTCGAAATGGACTCTTCAAGATCCCCGAAAACAGGAATACCAAATCGATCCTTGATGATATCCAGAGCGTCAGCAAGAAGCATCCCGTGAAGGTTGATCCCCCGGGTTTCTGCACCGACTAGCTCATACTGGAACGATGCGTCGCCTTCCGCGATAACGCGCTTTGGGAGATCGCCTGGCCCGAACACAACTGTCGTTCCGAGCCTAGCGAACACGGAACGATTCAGCACACTGCGTGCCACAGCCTCATTGGTAGCCAAGCTACCGCTGGGCGAATCGCTATTGAACCAGACGCCCAGGGCTTTACGCCACGTGTCGACCCGCCCGTATGGTCGCAGGTAGTTGCGAATATAAGCATTCGGGATATTGAAATCAGTCGTTATGGTCTTCCACTCGACAGGAGGAGCAGACTGCAAACGAGAGACTGCCAGACTTTCGAGTTCCGGGACATTGAGTCGTCGAGCGAGCGATGCCGCGTCATTCAGGTGGGTCTTAATAACCAGACCATCAACGGCCCTATCGGCATCACTCAGATGCGCTCTTACCTCTACCTCACTGGCACGACGAACGCGAATATCATCGCCACTGGCAGCAGCTCTACGCCGGACAAGCGGAGCTATTTGACTAATGACAAGCGTGCCCGAATAGGAGAGAAGTGCCCTGTCGAGCAGATCGTCAACCCTAGGGTCTATCGGCTCTGCATTCTTTTTGCGCTGCGGCGCACTCAGGGCATCGAGCAAGTGGACGAAAGTGTATCCATCTTCCCCATCGTCCAGTAGGCCCTCCGCCATATCCAGCATCGCCGTCTTAACCTGCTGCATCATTGAGGAGAGATTCACTGAACGTGTAAGCTCCCATGCGCGCAACAGGCCAGCGCCCAGCTCGGTGACGGAAAGACTGCCTCCGATTGCATGAAGGTATGCTCGGACCGCTTCTTTCGCAGCCTCACGGCCATTTACCAGGCGAAGAGTGAAGACGATATCTGCGCAACGAGCCTTTGCTACAGGATGCGCGACCGATGAATAGAGAGATAGCCAAAGTTCTCGTACGTCACTATCGGCATCATGCAGCGCCACCGGGAAAAGCGACGGCCCCTCAAGTGGAACCAAGAATACGCCTGGCTGAGCAGACATGAATGGGCGCATCGCAAGATGATATGTAAAGGTCATAGCCAATACCCGCAGGGCGGCCACATCGAACGAATCATCAGCTTCCTGCGCGAGTCGCCGAATACGCAGACTCGCACTCAACAGGTCCTCCGCCCCTTCGCATGCCGCATCCGCAAGTTCAGCCAGGGCAGGAACCGTAGACGAATCATGCCGATACACGGGAACTTCTGGACCAGGAGGGTCAACGGTGGCCTGCGGCTCATCAGAAATACCCGAGTCGCTCACTACGGAATCACCTTCACTCACGGCGCCCTCCCGACACGATGTCCCATTCCGTGAATCATGGATTCCTTGACATCAAGCCAATTCGGGCACGGCGACGCGAACGGTAGCCAGGGATTCGATCATTCGATCCAGATTCTACGCTGAGATCACGCTGCGTCCTGGAGATTTAGCGCACGCGGAGAGCATCAAGCAAGTAAGGGTAACCTTCGTTGCTGGCCGTCTTCATTGCCCCGAGCGAGCATGGGAAGCTTGGGTTAGGCGACAAGCTGAGATTGGGAGGGACAGTACGTGGCGCAGCAAGCCAGCCCTCGGGGGACCTTCCTTAAGGTCGCGGACGCAGTGAAGGCCCGGATCATGGCCGACCCAGACATGACGGAGCTTCCGTCCCTAGCTGAGGTCATGCGCGACCACAACGTCTCGCGGGGAGTAGCACTTCGCGCCTTCGGCGTGCTCCGGCAGGAAGGCGTAGCCGAACCTGCGCCCGGCGAGCGGTGGCGCGTCGTGCGCTCGGGTGCGCGAGTCGATCGGCGCCCGCTCGATCAGCGGGTCGCGGACGTCATCGCGGCTGACGGGCTCGAAGTAGGGGAAGCGTTCCCGAGTGCTTCCGCACTTGCCGAACGGTTCGGGGTCTCACGTCCCACTGTGGCCAAGGCACTGGAGAAGTTGGAGACCGCCGGCGTGCTGGCAGGGGGAGGACAAGGCAAGGTGCGGACGGTCCGCAACCTGCCGATACGAGAGGAGCGTTTCTAGCTTGCCGAAGTTGACTGAGTGGGCCTATCCCCTGGCTGAGTCCTTGCTCGCCGAGCTGCTGCCGCGGCGCTGGAAGCACTGTCTCGGGGTCGCCGAGAGAGCCCGCACGATCGCGCTCGTTCTTGACCAAGACGCGGACCTGTTGGAGGCCGCGGCGGTCCTGCACGACATCGGCTACGCACCGGACCTGGCCAAGACGGGCTTTCACCCGCTGGACGGCGCGCGCTACCTCCGGGACGTGGCCGACGCCGACGAGCGGGTTATCAACCTGGTGGCTCATCACTCCTGTGCCTGGATGGAGGCGGATGCGCGCGGGATGCGCGAGGCGCTGGAGGGCGAGTTCCCCCGCGAGAGCGCGCACCTCAATGACGCTCTCTGCTACTGCGACATGAGCACCACGCCGGACGGCACGCCCACGAATCCTGTGGACCGGATCAACGAAATCACCGGACGCTACGGACCGGACAGCCTGATCGGTACGTTCATCCGCCGCGCCGAACCCGAGATCCTCGCGAGCACGGCCCGCGTCCTCGAACGGGTCGCTGCCGCCAAGCGTCAGCCGATGTAGGGAGCCGTCCGCGTACGGTCCATCGCGTGCTCGATCCGGAGCCGCATGGTGGGGTGCACGTCCAGAGTCGACAGGTCCGCGGGGGCAACCCAGCGGACCTGTGTCGTCTCGTTGCTCGTACGCACCTCGCCACCAACCGGCCGCGCTCGGAAGCAGATGCTGAACTGCTGGCGAACCTCTCCGTCGTCGTACCGCATCACGTGCCCCGGGTCGGTGTAGATCCCGGACATGTCGACGACTTCCGCCTTGATACCCGTCTCTTCCCAAACCTCGCGCACGACGGTGTCACTGATGGACTCCCCCACATCGTGGCCGCCGCCGGGGAGTGCCCAACGGCCGTTGTCGGACCGCTGGATCACCAGTACTTCCCCCGCATCGTTCTGGACGAACGCCACCACCGACGGCACGACCGAATTGGCCGGCGGAGCGTCGGGGTCGTGCAGGTAGTCGATGCGTCCCATTTTTAAGCTCCCGTGATGTCGCGGTCCGTGATGTGGCGAGCGCCGCCCCAAGTCTGTTCGATGCTATTCGCATACGTGTCGAACAGTCCGCCGCCCGGCATGCGGCGCAGATGGAGAACAGGGGCCAGATAGGCACCGATGCCGTAGACGTGCGGGTTCACGAGCATCTCGTCATCGGACCGGTAGATGGAGTTGTAGAGCGTCGAATCGTGCAGGCGGAAGCCGATGTCTGGGTGGCTCTCGAAGAGCGGGCGATAATTCAGTAAGGCATTGCGGATCTTGCCATCCATGATCCGGTGCCCTTCGTCTATGCCGCGTTGCCGGACCGCTTCACAGCCGGGATCCCCAAGCAGGATTCGCACCTGCGTAGCCCAGCGACCTTCGCCTTCAAGAGGTCGTGAAACACGGGATCTTCCGACAGGAACAACCCGGAGTAGACGAGCACGTCAAGGTGCTGGTCCGCCCGCGCGTAGATCTCACGCCAGAGTCCAGCGGGCACCGTGTGCCTATGCGGGTAGACCGCGACGATCTCAGCCTTGCTCAGATCCATGGCGCTGTCGACGGTGCGGCTGTCGTCCCACAACGTGGTCACGTCGACCTTGAGCACTGAGGCTGTCGCGTACTGATGGCGCCGGTACGGCGCTTTCCCCTGAGTGATCCAGCGCTCGACAGTCTTCGGGTTGACCTCGATCGCTTCCGCCAAGCCCTGGACGCTCATGCCTCGCGCCAGGAGAGCGGACCGCAAACGCTCATTGGACATCTGCACCCCCGATGGGACTTCTAGGGAGCTCTTGACGGTAGCCAGATCTACCTGAGCTGTCTACGCGCGGGGTCACCAACTCCCCTGGCCTGCAGCGATTCTGATGGTGCGCCAAGGAGTCCCCGGCGCGAAGCCAAGAGGTTCCGTCGATGTACTTGACGGACCCCTATGCGATACCTGTAAAACAGGTATCGCATTACCGCACGACCAGGAGCCCCGCATCGGACGGGGGGAGGGCACCGGACAGTCGCCTGTTGTGGGCGATCCCTTGGCAGTCCGGATGGCAGACCGAGAGGTCAGGTCTCTGCCTGCAACGGGGCCCTAGCGAGCTGTTCCTTGAACCGGCAGCCGCGTCCCCGAAAGAGATCACTCATCCACCGAAGTTACTCGCGGCTCCCCGCACTGGCTTTCGTCTCGTACGAGCTGCGGTGCAGGGAGTCGCGAGAGTGCTTCACCCATCAGTCGAGAGGACTGTTCATGGACCGTCTGAAGAAGGCCGCTGCCGAGCACCTTCGCGCTGCCGCTGTCCAGCGTGAGCGCGGTCGAGACGCTGCGGCGGACCGGCACGAGGCCCGTGCGGATGCTCTGGAGTCCGGCCGAGTCACCGACCGCACCGACGACGCGATCGGCATCTTCCGCGCGGCATTCCGCCGCCGCTGACCTCACAACAACCCACCACCCGCTACGGCGCGCGGCCCCGGTGCTGGAACACCGGGGCCGCTGTTCGGGCCGTTCACCCTGTGAGAGGAACCACGACCCAATGAACGAGATTACTGTTCTGGACGCCGTCACGGCGTTCGCCGACTTCATGGAGCCGACGGACGCGGAACTGACCGCGATCGAGCGGGAGATGCCGCTGATCCTGGCGGACGTCGACCTGGTCGACGCGCAGATCGCGGCCATGGACCACGCCCCGAACGACATCGACGCCCGCCGGATCCGCCGGGCCCTGGCCCGCGTGCTCGCCGAACGGGCCAGGCTGACCAACCGCACGGCCGCGGTCCCGGCGGGCGGTGCGGCATGAGCGCCGCCGTCTCCCGCCGTCCGCTGAGCCGGGCACAGAAGGTCGTTCTCGCGGCCGCGTTCGTCCCGATGGTCGCGACCGGCGTTGCTGGCGGCGCGGGGACGTTCAGCAATATCAGCACCGCCTACGGGAGCGGGACCGCGCTTGGTGCGGTCGCCGCTGGCGAGGGTGCCACGGCCGTGCTCGCCCTGGTCCTGCTGGGTCTGACGATGCTGGGGCAGTCCTCGCCTCACACGATCCGTCTCGGCTTGTGGGCGCTGCCCGCGGCAGCGTCGGTGATGGCCGCGACCGCCGGTACCGATGCCGGGCACGCCGTCATCTACGCCGTGACCCCGATGGGCATGTGCGTCTCCGCCGAGGGCGCGGCGTTCCTCGCCCGCCGCATCGTCGTCCACACCAGCGGACACGACGCCGAATCGGAACGCCGGTCGGCGGCCGTCGTGCAGTCCCTCGCCTACCACCGGGCTCGCGCCGCCAACCACCCCAGCAAGGGAGCCCGGAAGCGCTCGGACCGGGCGTCATGGCGTCTCGCCCGGCGGGTCGGCACCGGGGACGCGTCGCTCGGATCGAGGCTGCTGGACGTTCAGCGTGAACGCGTCACGTCCGGTGCGGACGCCGCGCTGGCCGCGATGTTCACCCCCGTCGCCCTCGACTCCACCCCGATCGTAAATGCGGAGGAATCGACTGGAACCAGTCGAGGAGGGTCTACCTCTGATCTGCCGGTATCGAGCGTGCCCACGGTCGTACTGACCCGCATGGTGGTGCCCGATCCGGCACCGGTCGACCTGGGCAAGTCGGGCACCGGCACGAAGCCGGTGCCCGCCGTTGTCCCGGCCGTGAAGCCGATCCCGATCGCGTCGACCTCTACGCTCCCCGCGGTATCGAGTCGGCGCCACCGGGCGACCGGACGGGTCCCGGATGCCGCGAAGTCGACCCGCACCCGGCGCACCTTCGAGCAATTGATGGCCGAGGCGCGCAAGGCGACCGCTGCTCTGCCGGACGGCCAGATCACCGGCGAGGGCATCCGCCGGACCCTGCGTACCTCGCCCGCGAACGCCCGCCGCCTGCGTGACGCCGTGCTCGCCGAACGCGCCACGGCCACCCCGGCGGTGACGCCGTGAACGCTCTCGCCGCACTGTTACCGGCCGTGCCGCCCGTCTTGGGCTGGGCGGTCCATGCCCGGTGGCTGCGCGGCCGGCTGACCGCGGCCCGCCGTGACCCGCTCACAGGGTTGTGGACACGGGAGGCGTTCACCCGCCGGGCCCGCCGTCTGCTGCGCGACCCGCGCGCGGTCGTGATCCTCGCGGACGTCGACCACTTCAAACAGGTCAACGACGTGCATGGTCACGCGGCCGGTGACGCACTGCTGGCCGAGGTCGCCGCCCGCCTCGCTCACGGCACCGCCCCCGGCGGGGTCACGGGCCGGCTCGGTGGGGATGAGTTCGCGGCCGTGCTCGTCGACCGCGACGGTATGGCCGCCGACCGGCTGCATACCCTCGCCCGCGTCCTGGCCCGGCCGCTCGACTCCGCCCCCGATGTCCACACCACGGTGTCGTTGGGGTGGGTGCGGGCCGTCGACCATCCGGGCGAGGATCTGTCCGCGCTGCTGCGCCGCGCGGATGAGGCGATGTATGCGGTGAAGCGCTCGGGACGCTCCGGGCCTCTGCGGGCGGTGCGGCTGGGGCGGTTGCTCGGGTCGGTCGCCGGACGCCGGGCCGGACGTCGCGGCGCGGCATGAGCGCGCTGCCCGTCTTCGGGTGGCACCTCGCACCGGACGGCTACGCGACCCGCCGCCAACTGCGGGCCCGCGGACTGCGACCCGGTGGCCAGAGCGTGGCCGCGCAGCTCGAACGCCCGCGCCGGAGTCGTCCGCCGCTGGTCGCCCATCTCTACCGCGTTGACCTCGCCAAACCGATCCGGCCGATGACCCCGGGTCGGTGGCGGGCGCACGCCGCGATGATGCGCGCTCGCCGTACCTGCCCTGCCTGCCGGCGTGATGCCGGGTACGTCATCCCGCCGACGCTCGGCATGTGCGTGACCTGCGCCTACCCGGCCACCGCACCGTGCGCCGCCTGAACACCCCATCGACCGCGAGGAGTTCCGCCATGCCCGACCCGACCCCGGCACCCGCGCACACCGTCGCGTTCCACTGGTCCGCACTGGTCCTGGTCGCCGGTCTGTGGCGCCCGGTGTCCGGGATCGTCACCGGCCCGGACGGCTACGAGAAGGCCGACGCCTACTTCGAGGCCACCGACCAGCTCACCATGCAGGGCCTGCGCGGCGCCGTGGCGCACTTCCGGGCCACCCGCATCCAGCTCTGACCCCCTGCTCACCGTTTGTTCGCGGGGTCCGTCCGCCCACCTTCCACAGCGTCGGCCGGACCCCGCTCACCCCTCCGTATCCGGAAGGAACCTTCAGTGAATCAGCCCGACGACAACGAACTGTTCCACCGGCTCGAAGCCGAGATGACCGCCGCCCCTGGAGCGGACGTGGTCGACCTCGACAAGGCCCGATCCGTCCGTGACGGGTCGGCCGCCCCGACGGCCGACCCGCTGCCCGACTCCCGCCCCACCGAGTCGGCCGACCCGGACGACGAGGAGTCGGCCGACTCGATCGCGCGTCCGGTCGACCGTCCCGACCTTCCCGCGCCGGGCATCACCACCTACAAGCGTCGGCCGATCCTGCCGACGTGGCTCACCTCGAAGCCCGGCTTTGTTGCGACCGCAGAGCGCGCGGCCGGCAACGCCTTCTACGCCACGGCCTTCCACGGCATCCGCACCCCCTGGTACGCCCTTCAGCTCACGTTGCACGCGCCGCGTGGTGCGGCCCGTTTCGTGCGGGACAGCAACCGGTGGGTGTGGGACGCGGAGGGTGCGCCGCTGCGCGAGTACGAGGTACGGCGGGAGAACACCGCTGAGTACCTGAAGCTGTCCCGGCAGCGCGACGGACGGGTCCGGCTGCGGGTCCTGGTCAGCACGGTTGCCCTGGTCTTCGGCGCCGCGTTCGCCCTGACTCTGTACGTGCTGGCCCCCGCCTGGTTAGGCGTGCTCGCTTCGGCGGCGGTGCTGGTCGCCGGTTTCTGGGGCTCTCCGCAGGACCACCCGGTCATCGGGCCCGCGGTGCTCAAGACGGAGATTCAGAAGCTGACCGGTCCGATCGTGCTGCGCGCTTTGGACAACATCGGCAACGCGAAGCTGTCGGCCGCCATCAAGAAGGGCGGCGACATGAACGGGATGCGCTTCACCTCCGAGATCACCCGGGATGGCCCCGGCTACCGCGCCGACCTCGACCTCCCCTGGGGTGTGACCCCGGGGGACATCATGGAGGCCCGCAAGCCGCTCGCGTCCGGGCTGCGCCGCAAGGTCGGCTGTGTGTGGCCGTCGGCCGACCCGACCGAGCACGAGGGCCGGCTGATCCTGTGGGTGGGCGACAAGCCCATGAACGAGACCACCAAGCCCGCCTGGCCGCTGCTGAAGTCGGGCAGCGTCGACCTGTTCCGGCCGGTCGTGTTCGGCAACGACCAGCGCATGGGCGACGTCGCCGTCACTCTGATGTTCGCGAGCGTGGTCGTCGGGTCCATCCCGCGGATGGGCAAGACGTTCCTGATGCGGCTGTTCCTGCTCATCGCCGCGCTGGACCCGCGGGCGGAGCTGTACGCGTTCGACTTCAAGGGCACCGGCGACTTCGGCGCCCTGGAACCGGTCTGTCACCGCTACCGGGCCGGAGACGAGGACGAAGACATCCTCTACGTCCTCGAATCGCTGCGCGAGCTGCGGGCGGAGCTGCGCCGCAGGGCGAAGGTCATCAAGTCCCTGCCGCGCTCACGCTGCCCGGAATCGAAGGTCACCCCCGAGCTGGCGAACGACAAGTCGCTCGGTCTGCACCCGATCGTGGCCGGGTTCGACGAGTGCCAGGTGCCGTTCGAGCACGAGAAGTACGGGGCGGAGATCGAGGAGATCGCGACCGACCTGGGCAAGCGTGGTCCGGCGCTGGGCATGGTGACCCTGTTCGGTACCCAGCGGCCGGACGCGAAGTCGCTGCCCACCGGCATCTCCGCCAACGCGGTGCTGCGTTTCTGCCTGAAGGTGATGGGCCAGCCCGCCAACGACATGGTGCTCGGCACCTCGATGTACAAGGCCGGATACCGGGCGACGATGTTCTCCCGCACCGACCGCGGCATCTGCTGGATGGCCGGCGAGGGCGACGACCCCCGCATCGTCGCCTCCGCGTTCATCGACGCCCTCGGCGCCGAACAGGTCGTCGTGCGGGCCCGGAAGATGCGCGAGGCGTACGGCAACATCACCGGCCACGCCATCGGCGAGACGCCGGAGAGCGGCGAGCCCGCGTTCGACCTGCTCGCCGACGTCCTCAACGTCGTTCCGGCCGACGAGGACAAGGTGTGGAACGAGAAGATCGCCGCCCGCCTCGCCGCCCTGCGCCCGGAGATCTACGGCGGGTGGAAGGCCGAGACGGTGACCACGAACCTGCGCCCGCACGGCATCACGGCGCAGGACGTCTGGGGCACCACCGACAAGGGCAAGGGCACCACCCGCCGCGGCATCGCCCGCCTCGCCATCACCATCGCCATCACCCAGCGTGACGGAAAGCCGTCCGGAGACTGACGCGCACCGCTGCTAGGTCTAGCACTCACCGTCGCTAGACCTAGCAGCCCCGCTAGCACCCCAAACCGGCTCTGATCAGCAACCTCGCACCTAGCACCCGACCTGCGAGAACACCCGGAAACCCGCCTGGAAGGGCACCCCATGACCCTCCTCCTCCTTGCTGGAGCCTGCCTACTTGCCATCACTCTCGGTTACTGGAGTCTGTGTGCGGCGAGCCCGTACGGCGACTGCCGCAAGTGCCGCGGCTTCGGCTTCGCCATGAAGAGCGACCGCAAGGGCCGCCTCAAGCGCGGCAAGCCCTGCCGCCGCTGCAAGGGCCACGGCAAACGCATACGCGTCGGCCGCCACCTCTACAACCTGTGGCTGCGCGTGGCCCGCGCCGGCACCGCCGACTGACCCCGGGAGAGCAGCCATGACCCACAACCCCGCGCACCGCCGGCCGCCCGTCATCGTCTGCCACGACGAGACGAGCGATTTCCTGGCCGCCGACGTTCAGGACCGGTTCCGCACTGATCCGGTGAGCCTCGCCGGCCTGCACCGCGTGCTCGCCGACATGCGCGCCGGGTTCACCAACCCCGACAGCCCGGAGGGCTTCCGATGATCCTGAACATCTCCGCCGTGCTGCTGTTCGGCGCCGCATCCGCCCTCGCCGTCAAGACCCGGTCCGCCGGCGGCGGCTCCGCACTGGTCCTGTTCCTGTTCGGGTTCTTCGTCGCCGGGACCGGCGCCTACGGACCCATCCACAACCTCGTGCAGGCATCCGCCGACGCCCTGTCCGCCCTCGGCAACTGAAGGAGACCCGCCGTGAACGAACACACGCCCGCCCTGCGGCCGGACCTCCCGGCCGCCCTGGCATACGACCCGGCATCCCTGACCCCGTACGCGCCCACTCCCGCGGCCGTGGAACTGGCCGCCGAACGGGGCCCGGTGGTGTGGGTGCCCGACGCCTACGGGCGCCTGGTCCCCATGGCCAAGCACCTCGCCCCCGCCCCGATGATCCGCCCCGAACCGCGCGACCTGACCCCGCTGCCCCTGCTGGACCCCGTCGCCCAGCGCTTCATGGGCGCCGGGCTCGGGGGTGGCGCCCTCGCGGCCGGCGTCGGTTACGGCGTGGGCGAGGTCGTCAACGCCGCCGCCGGACTCGGCACCGGGACCGTCATGTGGATCGCGCTCGCGGTCCTCGCCTGGCGCACCCCGATCCGCTCCATCAGCGGCGGGCGCGGCAGCACGGTCAACATCCGCAAGGCCGTCATCAAGCGCAACCACTTCCACGGCTGAACCCCCGGAGAGGACACCCGTGTTCGAGATCCGCGTCATCTGCGCCCCGCAGGACACCGAACGTGTCGTCGCCGCACTCGACGGCACGTTCACCACCGGCACCGCGACCGTCTACCCCACCCGTGACGGCCACCGGAACCGCCTCTACATCAGGGCCGACCTGCCCACCCAGGACGCACCGGCCGACACGGCGCACTGGCCCACGCCGGAAGCCGCGTACGACACCGCACCCAGCATGGTCCGCGAGATCGGATGGACCGCACGCGCGGCCCGCGAAGTGGCGTCCGGCACCTTCCCGGAGCGCGAGTTCTGGCTCCGCAAGGCCGCCTTGCTCGACCGCATCGCCCTGCACGACATGAGTGACGGGGGCGACATCCCCACCGCCGCCGCGGACCTCGCCGTACAAGCCGCCCGCGAACTCATGGACCTGGACGACGAGCCGGTGCTCTGCGACCCGCGCGCCTACGTCCGTCAGCAGTACGCCCTCTGGGCCAAGAGCCAGTAGCGACGCCAAGGGCGGCCCCCGTCTCGCCAAAGTCCGGGGCCGCCCTTGTCAGCCAGTACCCACCTAAGGAACTGGAGACATCCAGCATGACGCAACCCATCGACATTCGGCGAGCCCCCGGCTCGCCACCGACGATCGTCGCCCTGTGCGCCGGCTACGGCGGACTCGAAACGGCGATCCGCGCGGGCATCGGCGGCCGTGTCGCCGCGTTCGCCGAGAACGACCCGCACGCCGCGGCCGTGTTCGCCACGCATCACCCCGGGGTGCCGAACCTCGGGGACATCACCGCCGTCGACTGGAATGAGGTGCGTGACCTGCACGCGCCGGACGTGGTCGGCGCCGGCTTCCCCTGCCGCAACATCTCCAACGCTGGACGAAGGGACGGAATCGATGGGCAGTGGTCGCGGGTCTGGAAAAACGTCGCTCAGGCTGTGGGCGTCCTTCGACCGCGTCTCGTGTTCCTGGAAAATGTGGCGGCGATCCGCTCGCGGGGGCGGGGCCTGGACGTCGTCGCCGCAGACCTGGCCGCGCTCGGGTATGACGCGCGCTGGACATGTCTACGAGCTGGCGACGCCGAAGTCGGCGCCCCGCACCCGCGGGACCGCTGGTTCGCAGTTGCTCATCCCGCTGATGCCGACCCCGACCACGGCGGACGGTACCGGTGGGCCCGGCACCTCCCCCAACCGCAAGGGCGGGATGAACCTGCGGACCGCCGTCACGAAGTTGCCCCCCACCGACGGCCTGACCTTGCTTCCCACGCCGAAGGCGTCGGACGGACCGCACGGCGGACCCAACCAGCGCGACGCGAAGGGCAACTACTACCTGCCCGGTGCCGTCGTCCACCTTCTGCCCACGCCTCGCGCCGCCGCCGACCGCACGAGTCGTCGAGCGGCAACGGCACAGCGCTCCGCACCGTCGCTGGAGCAGGCCATCGAGATCGCCGACGGTCGTCTCCCGCGCGAGCTGCGTGCCTGGCGCGAGGCTCCCCGGTCCTGGCAGCCCGAACACCTCGACCAGGAATGGGGCAAGTACGAGGCGGCCGTTCGTCGATGGGAACGGATCCTGGGGCGCCCGGCGCCCCTGCCCACCGAACCCGGCACCCGCGGCGCTCGACGACTGTCCCCCCGGTTCGTCGAGTGGATGATGGGCCTCCCGGACGGATGGGTCACCGACGTACCCGACATCCCCCGCCGGGAACAACTGCGCATCCTCGGCAACGGCGTCGTACCCCGCCAAGCCCACCACGCCTACGGCTGGCTGCTCGAACCCACCGCCGCGCGGCTCGAACGGGAGGCCGCGGCATGAGCGCGCACCTGCTGAACGCGGCCCTGACGGCCGCTCAGCGCGGCTGGTACGTCTTCCCCCTCCGTCCGGGCGTCAAGTTACCGGCGCTGCACGGGGAGCGGACGTGCACCGGCACGGGGCCGTGCGAGAGGGGGCACCGGAAGTGGGAGCAGCGTGCCACGACGGACCCCGACCGCATCCGCGCCGCGTGGACCCGGGCGCCGTTCAACGTCGGTATCGCCACCGGCCCTTCCGGGCTGCTGGTCGTCGACCTGGACACGCCGGAGCACAAGGGCAGTTCGGACGCGCCTGACGGCGCGGCAACCTTCGGGGCGCTCTGCGAGCGCGCCGGGCACACCGTCCCCGACACCTACCGGGTACGGACCGCGAGTGGTGGAACGCACCTGTACTTCACCACCCCGCCCGACCTCCGGATCACCAACACTCAAGGCACCATTGCCGATTCCGTTGACACCCGAGCGTGGGGCGGATACGTGGTCGCCGCCGGCAGCATCACTCCGGCGGGAGCGTACGAACCGCTGTGTGGCCCTGAGGCGGTCCCTCTGCCCTCGTGGCTCCAAAGCGTCCTGCGACCCGCACTCAAACGCTCTCAGGCTCCTTCGGTGACCGTAGCGGGGCAATCGCGCCGATATGCGGATGTAGCGCTTACCGCTGAGGCGCGGAACGTCGCGTCGGCTCAAGTCGGTGAGCGGGAGGCCAAGTTGTTCAGGGCCGCACGCGCGTTGGGGCGGTTCGTCGCGTGGGGCGACCTCCCCCGGCACGTGGTTGAACAGGCTCTTCAGACGGGGGGCGAGGCGGCCGGACTGTCCGCGTCCGAGTGCCGCTCCACCCTGCGCAGCGCTCTCGACTGGTCCATCGCCCACAACCAGACCCGCCGGGCGACGGCATGAGCACCCGCCCGCACCCCCCTCTGAAGAGCATCACCACCCCGAACGATCCACAGGGCACTCCACAGCCTGTGGACACGACGACCGTGGGCGCCCCGAAGGACGCCGCCGAAGGCGTCCCCAATGCTGGTCGCCCTGACCCGAGCAAGGACGACGGGCGCCGCCCCGTGGCCTGGCTCCACATCGTCGCGCCGCCGTCCTGGAGCGTCACCCCGTCCGCCCGGTCCTGGTGCACCTGCGGCTACGAACGCCACGCCATCGGCCGCGCCGCCGTCCTGCAACTGGTCGCCGCTCACGACGAACACCGCACCGCATGCACGCTGTTGAACTCAACCTCGGAAGGCAGGGCCGCCGCATGACGACCAACGACGCGAACGCGGATCTGTGGGAAGGGTTCGAACACATCGAACCCGAGCAGATCACCGGCCCCGCCTGGGACGAACCCGTTCCCCTCCGGGTCCGGCCGCCCCTGCCGGACTTCCCCGTGGATGTCCTGCCCGCCTGGTTGGGCGGCATGGTGCGCGGGGTGGCCGAGGAGACCCAGACCCCGGCGGACCTCGCCGGGTGCCTGGCCCTGGCGGTCCTGGCCACCGCCGCCGGCGGGCGGGTCAAGGTGTGCGTACGCGGGCACTGGCGTGAGCCCGTGAACATCTACACCGCCATCGCCCTGCCGCCCGGCAACCGCAAGTCCGCTGTATTCGACCTCATGGTGCAACCGCTGCTCGATGCAGAGAAGGCCCTGATCGAACTCTCCGGACCCGTCAGGGCCGAGGCGGAGACCCTGGCGAGGCTGGCCAAGTCCGCAGCTGAGAAGGCCGCGGGCAAGGCCGCCAGCGCGGAGCCCGAGCACCGCGACGCCCTGACCGCCGAAGCCGTCCAACTGGCCCAGGACGCCGACAAGATGAGGGTTCCCGCCGAACCGCAGCTCGTCGCGGACGACGTGACCCCGGAGAACGTCGGAACGCTCCTGGACGAGCAGGGCGGGCGCATTTCCTGTCTGAGTGCCGAGGGGGAGCTGTTCGACATCATCGCCGGCCGCTACACCGGCAAGCCCAACATGGGGATGTTCCTCAAGGGCCACGCCGGGGACATGCTCCGGGTCAACCGGCAGGGCCGCAGTGCCCAGCACGTCGACTCACCGGCGGTCACCGTCGGCTTGGCCGTACAGCCGGAAGTCCTGGACGCCCTCAGCCGCATCGACGGAGCCGACGGGCGCGGCCTGCTCGCCCGGTTCCTCTACTCCAAGCCCCTGTCCCTGGTCGGCTACGGCAACCTGACCCCCGCCCTGCTGGACGAGCAGGTGGCCGCCACCTACGCCAAGCATCTGGCGGGTCTGACGCTCGCCTTGGCGGACTGGACCGATCCCGCCCTGATTCAGCTCACCCCGGAGGCCGACGCGGTCCTGCTGGCCTTTCAGAAGGTCACCGAGTCGCGGCTCGGTCCCGACGGGACTTTCGCACCGATCGTGAAATGGGCGTCCAAGCGGGACGGAGCCGTGGCACGCATCGCCGGACTCCTGCACCTCGCCACTCACCCCGACGACGGATGGCACAAGCCCATCGAGGCGTCCACCATGGCCGCCGCCACCGAACTGGGCGACTACTTCACCGCGCACGCCCTGGACGTGTTCAGCGTCATGAGCGCCGACCCCGCCCACGAGTCCGCGGTGACCGTCCTCGCGCAGCTCGTCTCCAGCAACCCCGCACAGTTCACCAAGCGCGACCTGTTCCGCACGCTGCGCCCGGCCGACTTCCCCGCCATCAGCGACCTGGATCCCGCGCTGGCACTGCTCGAAGAACACGGATGGATCCGCCAGCTCCCGCCCCCGCCCCGCTCCGGCAAGGGCGGCCGGCCGCCCTCGCCCCGCTACGAGACCCACCCGCGCATCGCGCGCGGCGCCTGACAGAACCCCCAGACCGCCGACAGAACCGACACAACCCCCCGAGCAAACCGCTGACCTGCATAAACGACCATGATCGCAGTTCTGACAGAACTCAATTAAAACCTGACAGAACTCCCGGCAGCACCGCTGGGCGTCCTGTGACAGAACCTCTCCCGACGAGGTTCTGTCAGGTTTTAATTCAGTTCTGTCAGAGATCCAGAATCCGTCGAAGCCGCAGGTCAACGGCTTGCCGGGGAGGTTCTGTCAGTTCTGTCAGCGGATCCCGCTTCCTCGTGAGGAGTCACCGCTACATGAGCACCGCTCCGCGACCGGAACCCCCGCCCCTTCCCCCTGTCTACCTCCCGAGCGACATCGCCAAGGCCCTCCACTGCTCGGAGTGGTGGGTGAAGGAACAAGCTCGCCGGGGACGCATCCCCTTCACCAAGCCCGCAGGGAGTTACCGGTTCACAGCCGAGCACTTCGCCGAGATCATGCGCATCTTCGAGAGCCGCCCAGCCGAAAGCCGTTACGCTCCTGCGCCGGCAAAACAAGCGCCACGGCGCAGGGCGACCACAGCAACGGCGTCCGTCACCTCCCTGAAGGCAAGGACTCCACGCAGGGCGCAAGGTGGCCAACCACAGTCCAGCGCAGCCTGATTCCGCGTGCCGCCCGGCCCTTCAGCCGGGCGGCACGCCTGTTCATAGGAGAACAAGGTGGGTTATGCCGAGAGTCTCGGCAGCTACTGGCGCGGCCGGTACAAGCTCGCGCTGGGCAAGTACGCCACTGTCCGCGACGCCGATGGCGATGCCATCCGCTTCCGGACCAAGGCTGCGGCAAAGAAGGCGGCTGACGCCGAAGAAGCGAAGTTGCTGGCCGGAACGAAGAAGGCACCCCGGGAGCGCATCACCTTCGGTGCCTACGTCAACCGCTGGTATGCCGCACAGGACTTGGCGGCATCCACCATGCAGAACTACCGGCGGCACATCGAAGAGCATTTACTCCCCGCATTCGAAGACTCCGCCGTCGCCGACATCCTGAGCACCGACATTGCCGTTTGGGAGAAGCGCGAACGCGCCGTGCCCTATGCGGCATCCAGCGTCAAGACATGGCGGGCGACACTGCACCTGATCCTTGCCGACGCTGTTGACGAAGGGTTGCGCGACTCCAACCCGGCAACCAAGCGCCGCGGACGAGGGAAGCGCGCCGGCCGCTCACGTAACCGTGGCCCGGAGAAGGCCGTCACGACCGCACTCGGCATCCTGCTCCTCGCCGAGAGAATGGCCCTGCTGTCCGGCCGCGACGACGAGTTCATGGCCGGCATCATCAAGGGCTACACCGGCATGCGCTGGGGCGAGATCGTTGGCCTTGAGCCCGAGTTCGTCCGGCCGAAGAGCATTCGCGTGGAGTGGCAGCTCTACGAACTGGACACCGGCGAACTGCACCGCTGCCCGCCCAAGGACGACTCCTACCGCGACATCGACACTCCGGATTTCCTCGCCGCGCTGCTTGCCAGCCACATCGCCCGGACGAGACCAAAGCCTTGCGAGTGCCACGGACTGGCCTACGTCTTCCGCGGCCACGGAACCGCCAATGGGTCCGTAAGCCGCCCTGGGGCGAAGCTGGGTCGACGTGGCGCGCCGCTCCGGCGTATCGACCGGCACCGTCTCCAACGCGCTCAACCGCCCGGATGCCGTGGCGGAGTCGACTCGCCTGAAGGTGCTGGAAGCTGTCAGCGATCTCGGATACATCCGCAACGCTGCATCGGGGGAGTTGGCTGCTCACTGGCGGCGCTCCGGTTTCGCCACGTGGCTCTTTCGACCGGCGGTCACAGGGTGGTACCCGGGGCGGGGCAGTCAGGAAGAGCGGCCGGTGCCCGTCGTTGCCGAGCCGTGGCCTGGCATCCCGGCGCGTGGGCGAGGGGCCGCCAAGCGGGCTGAGGCGTGCTGGGTGCCGATCGCCCCGGGGCTCACTCCGCACGGGTTGCGCCACACTCACAAGACCCTGATGAGGGAGGTGGGGACCCCGCCGAAGCTCATGGACGAACGCATGGGTCATGAGGACGGCTCCGTCCAGTCGCGCTATGACCACATCACGCCGGGGATGCGGCAGGCGCTGATGACCGCGCTCACCGGGATGTGGGAGGAAGCGTTGGACGCGCGCCGGACGATGAGTCTCGGCTCGCCCGTGGCTGCTCTGGATGCGTTGCTGAAAGCTCGCTAGCGGGCGCCGATCTGGAGATGGATTCCAAGATCTTCTCCAGGATTTCTCCAGAGAGCCCCTGGAGAACGAGGCAGGCCCGGTGCTGATTACTCAGCACCGGGCCTGACCTGCGATTTGGCTGTCGGGGTGGCGGGATTTGAACCCACGACCTCTTCGTCCCGAACGAAGCGCGCTGCCAAGCTGCGCTACACCCCGATCGTCGCTGCTCTCGCGGCGACGTCGTTTACTTTAGCCCACTGGTGCCCGGAGACGAAATCCGGTTTTCGAGGCCTCGTACGCGGCGTCGGACCGGGTCCGGGCGGACGTGGTCGACCGCGACGATGAGCAGAGCCAGGGCGTAGAAGGCGACGCCGAGGATGGCGGTATTGCCGAGGACGCCCGTGTAACCGTGGCGGTCCACGTCGACGAACGGGTACAGATAGCGCGCCGCGCTCCCCGGCGACATCGCCGCCCCGCGGACCAGGCAGAAGACCAGGTAGGCGAGCGGGTAGAGCAGCCAGGTCACCGCGTTCCGGAACGCCAGCGGGGCCGGCCGGGTCAGCAGCAGCCAGTCGATCACCACGGCGATCGGTGTCACCGTGTGGAGGAGATGGTTCGCCACCGCGTGCCAGCCGGAGAGGGTGTCCACGCCTCCGGTCATGGAGAAAGGGCTGGACTCGTTCGCCAGGAGCAGGTGGTACACCAGGCCCGTGATCGAGATGTAGATCAGCGTGCCGCCCGTCAGCACCCCGGGCAGCGGGCGGCGAGCCGACCAGGCGCGGCGGGCGGATGCCGCGAACACCACCGCGACCAGCAGGTTCGTCTGGATCGTGAAGTAGCTCAGCACCCGCACCGGGCTGCCCAGCTTCACGTCGATGGCCACGCCCGCCGCCGCCGCGAGCGCCACGAGAAGGCGGAAGACCGCAGTGAACGGGCGGCGCGTGGGCGTGACGACCGCCGTCGCCGGGACGAAGGAGACGATCGGCGGTGAGATACCCGGTATCGCGGGGAGGTCGGGTATGTCCCGGGGCATGGGGGTGATCATGGCCCCACGCTAAGCGGATCGGTCGAATCGGGCGATATGGGATGCGGCGAGTGGGTGTCATGAGGGTGGAGCGGAGGGGGCTCCGGTAGGAGAGGGCCGGGCCACCCCTACTCCGGTACGCGCTCGCCGGGGCGCCCTCTCGGGGATGCCCCCGCCGTACCTCGAAGTGCCCCCCGGTGCTCCCGCGCTCCCTACTTCCGCGCCACCAACGTCAGCAGCGACGCCTCCGGCGGGCACGCGAAGCGGACCGGGGTGTAGCGGTTCGTGCCGCAACCTGCTGAGACGTGCATGTACGAGGTGCGGCCCTCTGCCGTGTGGGTGGAGAGGCCCTTGACGCGGTCCGTGTCCAGGTCGCAGTTGGTCACGAAGGCGCCGTAGAAGGGGAGGCAGAGCTGGCCGCCGTGGGTGTGGCCGGCCAGGACCAGGGGGTAGCCGTCGGCGGTGAACGCGTCCAGGGTGCGCAGGTACGGGGCGTGCACGACGCCCATCGAGAAGTCGGCGGACTCGGACGGGCCGCCGGCCACGCGTGCGTACCGGTCGCGCTTGATGTGCGGGTCGTCGAGTCCCGTCAGCTCGATCTCCGAGCCCTCTATCTTCAGCGTGCCCCGGGTGTTCGTCAGGTTCAGCCAGCCCGCGGTGTCGAAGCCGTCCCGCAGGTCCTCCCACGGGTTGTGGATGGCGCTCACCGCGGGCTTGTTGCCGTTCAGCCCGTGACGGCCCTGGGCCTTCTCGAACAAGTACCGGGCGGGGTTGCGGAGTTTGGGGCCGTAGTAGTCGTTCGAACCGAAGACGTACGCCCCGGGGAACTCCATCAGGGGGCCCAGCGCGTCCAGGACCTCGGGCACGCCCTCCGGGTCCGACAGGTTGTCCCCGGTGTTGATCACGAAGTCGGGCCGCAGACCGGCCAGGGAACGCAGCCAGCGCTGCTTCTTGCGCTGCCCGCGCACCATGTGGATGTCGGAGACCTGCAGGATCCGCAGCGGTCGCATCCCCGGCGGCAGGACCGGGACCGTCACCCGCCGGAGGCGGAATGAACGGGCCTCGAACCCTGCCGAGTAGAGCAGACCGGCGGCGCCCACCGCCGTGATTCCCAGGGGTACTCCGTATCGCGCGCGCATACGTCCATCGTGTCAGACCCCGCCAAGTCCGCGTGCCCCCCTGTGGACAACCCCGTACGAAACCCTGCGTCTTCTGTCTGGTGGCCGTTGAGTGCCCGGCGGGCGCGCTGCGAAATCAACGGGCGGCCACCTCACCGCACCTGCGACACTTGGCGGCATGACCACGCTCAAGTCGAAGTTGCAGGAAGACCTCAACGCCGCGATCAAGGGGCGCGACGAGCTCCGCTCCTCGACGCTCCGGCTCACCCTCTCCGCGATCACCAACGAGGAGGTCGCGGGCAAGACCAAGCGCGAGCTCTCCGACGACGAGGTGCAGAAGGTGATCACGCGCGAGGCGAAGAAGCGCCGTGAGGCCGCCGAGGCCTTCGCGCAGGGCGGGCGTGCCGAGTCGGCCGAGCGGGAGCGGGCGGAGGGCGAGGTCCTCGCCGCGTACCTGCCCAAGCAGCTGTCCGACGAGGAGCTCCGGCAGATCGTCGCCCAGGCGGTCGAGGAGGCGAAGGCGGCGGGCGCCGAGGGGCCGCGTGCCATGGGCCAGGTCATGAAGATCGTGAACCCGAAGGTGGCCGGTCAGGCCGAGGGCGGCCGCGTCGCCGCCATCGTGAAGCAGCTGCTCGCGGGCTGATCCGTCGCTGGTCCGCACCGTCGCGGGGCCTTCCTCGTCCCGCTGGAGCGGTGAGTGACGAGCGGCGAGCGAGAGCGCCGGCACGGCAGCGGAAAGGGCACCTTCGAGGCGAAGCGGTGAGCGCGACTGCCGCTTCCTCCGCCGCGAAGGTGCCCTTTCCCATGACCGACGTCGGGACGCCGGAACGTCCGGGCGTACGGATCAGCGTTGGCCGCCGTCTCCGTTGCCGCCGTTGCCGTTCCCGCCGTTCCCGGTACCGCTGTTGCTGTTCCCCTGGATGAATCCCTCGGGGATGGAGAAGGACGGCGTCGGGATCGTCCCGCCGGCGTCGCCCTGGCCGCTGATGGTGTTCCCGAGGGTGGTCTCGCCGTTGGCGTTGCCGCCCGGATTGCCGTTCGGGTCGCCGTTGCCGCCGTCGTCGCGGCCCTTGTCGCGGTCCCTGTTCTTGTCCTTGTCGAGGTCGGGGATGTCGACCTTGTTGAAGGACGGGGCGTCCTTGCCGACGAGCGCGCCCGTCATCAGGTCCCGCCAGATCGGTCCGGGGACCTCACCGCCGTAGACCTTGTCGTGGTAGACGCCGCCGATCGAGATGCCCACCATGTGGACCCGCTGGGAGGCGCTGCCGACCCAGACGGCGCCCGACAGGTTCGGCGTGTAGCCCACGAACCAGGCGTTCTTGCGCTCGTCAGTGGTGCCCGTCTTGCCGGCGTTGGCGCGGTCCGTGAGGCCGGCCTGCTGGCCCGTACCGGAGTCGATCACGCCGCTCAGCAGGGTGCTGACGGTGTCCGCGGTCTTCTCCGACATGGCCCGCGAGCACGTCGACTTGGGCACTTCGAGGGACTTCTCGCGCTCACCGATCTGCTGGCTGATCGACTCGATGGCGATCGGCGTGCAGTACATGCCGCGGGACGCGAAGGCGGCGTACGCCGTGGCCATCGTGAGCGGCGAGATGCCCTTGGCGCCCAGGGCGATGGACGGCACCTGGGGGAGCTTGTCGCCGTTGCCCTGCACGACGCCGAGCTTGTCGATCTGGTTGATCACCGGGCAGAGGCCGATGTCGGAGATCATCTGCACGAAGTAGGTGTTGACCGACTTCGCCATGGCCTCCTTCAGCCGGTAGGGACCGACCTCGGAGGCGCTCTCGTTCGGGACGACCTCGCTCGCCTGGTTCGTCCACGGCTTGCTGCCGCAGGTCTGCACGGGGCTGGGGTACGGCATCTTGTTCGGCGACGAGTACTGCTGCGTCGCCGGCTTGCCCTGCTCCAGCGCCGCCGCGGCCACGAACGGCTTGAACGTCGAACCCGTCGGGAAGCCGTAGTTCGAGCCGCCCATGCCGTAGTTCACCGAGTAGTTGTACTCGGTCTCGTTCTTCCCGTAGCCGTACGGCTTCGACTGGCCCATTCCAAGGATCTTGCCGGTGCCGGGCTCGACCAGGGTGCCCGCCGCCGCGACCTTGTCGGACTTGTTGACGTGATCCTTTATCGAGGTCTGGATCGACTCCTGGGCCTGCGGGTCGAGCGTCGTACGGATCGTCAGGCCGCCCTGGTTCCAGACCTTGGCGCGGGCCTCCCGCGTCTTGCCGAAGACCGGGTCGCTCTTGAAGACGTTCTCCACGTACTTGCAGAAGAAGCTGGCGCCCGCGACCGCCGTGATGCAGCCGTTCTTCGGCTGGCTGACGTGCAGTCCGAGCTTGGCCGCCTTGGCCTTGTCGGCCTCCTGCTGGGAGATGTCGTGCACCTCGGCCATACGCTGCAGGACGGTGTTGCGGCGCTTGGTGGCCTCCTCCTCGTCGTTCACCGGGTCGTACCGGCTGGGCGACTGGACGATGCCCGCGAGGAGCGCCGACTCCTGGAGGTTCAGGTCCTTGGCGTGCTTGGAGAAGTAGCGCTGGGCGGCGGCCTCGACCCCGTAGGCCTGCTCCCCGAAGAACGTGATGTTCAGGTAGTTCTCGAGGATCTTCTTCTTGCCCAGCTTCTCTTCCAGCTGGATCGCGTACTTCAGCTCGCGGATCTTGCGGCCGATGGTCTGCTGGGTGGCCTGCGCGACCTTCGTCGGGTCGTCGCCGGCCTCCTCCACGAAGTAGTTCTTCACCAGCTGCTGGGTCAGGGTGGAAGCGCCCTGGGCCACTCCGCCGTTCTGCGCGTTCTGGTTGACCGCGCGCAGGATGCCCTTCAGGTCGACCGCGCCGTGCTGGTAGAAGCGCGAGTCCTCGATCGCGACGATCGCCTTCTGCATGTACGGCGACATGTCCTTGAGGTCGACCACCGTGCGGTCACGCGAGTAGACCGTCGCGATCTGACCGCCCTTGCTGTCCAGGATCGTCGTCCGCTGGCTCAGCGCGGGACTCTTCAGGTTGTCCGGAATGTCGTCGAATCCCTGGACCGAACCCTTGGCCGCGAGACCGAGCGCGCCGGCGGCGGGCAGGGCGATTCCGGCCATGACGGCGCCCGCTAGCACGCTGACACCGAGGAACTTGGCGGCCTGCTGCGTAGGGGACAGACCACCGCCCGAGCGCTTCTTTGGCATGAGGGCAGCCTACGTTCTCATTCGCCGGACACGCGTATATGCCTTGGCCTAAGCTGCTCTCAACTGTCACAGCAGTGCGGCCACGTATCAATACGTCCGGCGACCCCGAATCGTTCCGGAGGTTCCACGATTTTTGTGGAGGGCGTGTCCGAATCAGCCTTGTGTGTCACCCGGCGTCCGTTGTGACTCAACTGAACTGTCCCGGTTTGCCGGGATCGTCACGCATGCCCTCGGCTCACTCCCCCGGGTGATCTGCCGCTTACGCATAGTCCGTTCGGGCCATTCAAGATTGGGCCCGAAGGGGGTGTTGCGCTGTGCCCACCTTCCGTAACGTCCTCAACTGGCGGCGGTGAATATGCCGCTGCCGCCGTGGGGGAGCCTCGATTCGGGAGAGGACGGCGCCGGTATGGGCTGGGTAACCGACTGGAGTGCGCAGGCGGCCTGCCGCACTACCGATCCGGATGAACTGTTCGTTCAAGGAGCAGCGCAGAACAGGGCCAAGGCAGTGTGCACCGGATGTCCGGTTCGCACGGAGTGCCTCGCCGATGCGCTCGACAACCGCGTCGAATTCGGCGTGTGGGGTGGCATGACCGAGCGGGAGCGCCGCGCGTTGCTGCGCCGCCGGCCGACGGTCACCTCGTGGCGTCGCCTGCTGGAGACCGCGCGTACCGAGTACGAGCGCGGCGCGGGCCTGCTCCCTCTGGACGAGGAAGAGGTGTACGAGCGCTACGCGGCGGTGGGCTGAGGGCCGTTCACGGTCGCCCACCCGGCGACCGGACCCGAGGTGCCCCGCAGGAGACGTCGAGACGGCTGAGACGCCGAGGTGTCCGCGGTGCCCAGGTGGCCGCGGAGTGTTCGCGGTGCCGGGCCCAGACGGTGCGTGTCCGGGCGAGAAGGTCCGGGCGCGCATGGTGCGATGCCACCCGCCGCGCCTCGTGCCGCTGAGGCACGCCGACGGGCGGTGACGACGGGGGCTGCGCGGTGCGGATCGGGCTGCGCGGGATCCGTCCGGGTGTGCGCGTCGTGCGCGTCGCCCTCCGAGTGTTCGCAGCGCCGTGGGGGCCGAGGGCGTCGCGCGTAGTACTCCGAGCGCCCTGAAGGCGATCGGTGGTCGCGCCCGCTCAGCTCTCGGGCAGCTCCGGCCTGTGGGCCGCGAGCCGGTTTCCGATGTCCCGCAGTCCCGCCAGATCGTGTACATCGCCGGGCAGCGCCGCCACTTCCGCCACCGCCACCTCGGGATGGCGCGCGGCGAAGCGGTCACGCGTGCGCTGCTCGCGGGAGAGCAGCTGCATACGCTCGGCGTGCAGCCTCAGCAGGCCTGCGGTGAGCTGGTCGACGGAGCGCTCGGGGTCCGTGGCGGCGGTCCCGTCCGTGTCGGGGGTGCTGTCCGGGGTGGCCGTCCTGGGCGGGGCGTCGGGGGAGCCTTCGTCAGGAGCTGCTGTCTCGGAAGCCGTGGAATCTGAACTGCCGTACGTGTCGGGAGAGTTACGAAGACCAGCTTTCCCGCCCCCCTGATCGACAATGCGGGCCTCGTCAAGATTTTCTACGGTGGCGGATTCCTCGTCCTCCGCCGCTGCGGAATCAAGATCCTCCGCGGCGGAGAGCGCCCGCTCCGCGGACAACCGGGCCGCCCCGCTCCCGTGCACGCGGTTGAGCACCAGCCCCGCGAACGGCATGTCCTCGGCGGCCAGCCGCTGGACGAAGTACGCCGCCTCCCGCAGCGCGTCCCGCTCCGGAGCCGCCACCACGAGGAAGGCCGTGCCGGGGGCCTGGAGCAGCTTGTACGTGGCGTCCGCGCGCGTGCGGAAACCGCCGAAGGTGGTGTCCATCGCGGACACGAACGTCTGGACGTCCTTCAGGAGTTGGCCCCCGAGGACCTTGCCCAGGGTGCCGGTCATCATCGACATCCCGACGTTCAGGAACTTCATGCCGGCCCGGCCGCCCAGCTTCGCCGGCGCCGTCAGCAGTCGGATCAGCCGCCCGTCCAGGAAGGAACCGAGCCGCTTCGGGGCGTCCAGGAAGTCCAGCGCGGAGCGGGACGGCGGCGTGTCGACCACGATCAGGTCCCACTCGTCCCGGGCCCGCAACTGGCCGAGCTTCTCCATCGCCATGTACTCCTGCGTGCCCGCGAAGCCCGCCGAAAGCGACTGGTAGAAGGGGTTGTTGAGGATGGCGGTCGCCCGCTCGCCGTCCGCGTGCGCCTCGACGATCTCGTCGAACGTCCGCTTCATGTCGAGCATCATCGCGTGCAGCTCGCCGCTGCCCTCGACGCCCTTCACCCGGCGGGGGGTGTTGTCGAGCGAGTCGATGCCCATGGACTGCGCCAGCCTGCGCGCGGGGTCGATGGTGAGGACGACGACCTTGCGGCCGCGCTCCGCCGCGCGCAGCCCGAGAGCCGCCGCCGTGGTCGTCTTGCCGACGCCGCCCGAGCCGCAGCACACCACGATGCGGGTCTTCGGGTCGTCGAGCAGCGGGTCGAGGTCGAGGACACGAGCGGGGTCCAGACTCATGACATCCCTTGCTTCCGCAGCTGTTTGGCCAGTTCGTACAGGCCTGCCAGGTCCATGCCCTCGGCGAGCAGCGGGAGTTCGTGCAGGGGCAGTCCCTGCTCGGCCAGGACGCTGCGCTGCTCGGTCTCCAGGGCGTGCCGCTCGGCGTACTCCTCGGCCTGCTGGAGCAGCGGGTCCACCAGCCGCTCGGCCAGTCCGCCGCGGCGCGCGCCGCCGAGACCGGCCGACGAGAGCGACTTGGCGATCGCCGTCCGCGGCGCGGTGTCCACGAGGGCCAGGTCGGTGTCGTCGAGGAGCGCCGGGCGCACCATGTTCATGACGATGCGGCCCACGGGGAGCTTCGCGGCGCGCAGCTCCGCGATCCCGTCCGCGGTCTCCTGGACGGGCATCTCCTCCAGCAGCGTCACCAGGTGGACGGCCGTCTCCGGAGACTTGAGGACCCGCATGACGGCCTGGGCCTGGTTGTGTATCGGGCCGATCTTCGCGAGGCCGGCGACCTCGTCGTTCACGTTCAGGAAGCGGGTGATGCGGCCCGTCGGGGGCGCGTCCATCACCACGTAGTCGTACGTGAAGCGGCCGTTCTTCTCCTTGCGCCGCACCGCCTCGCAGGCCTTGCCGGTGAGGAGGACGTCGCGCACACCGGGCGCGATGGTGGTCGCGAAGTCGATCGCGCCGAGCTTCTTGAGGGCCCGGCCGGCGCCGCCCAGTTTGTAGAACATCTGGAGGTAGTCCAGCAGCGCCAGTTCCGCGTCGATGGCGAGGGCGTACACCTCCCCGCCGCCCGGAGCGACGGCGATCTTCCGCTCCTCGTAGGGCAGCGCCTCCGTCTCGAAGAGCTGCGCGATGCCCTGCCTGCCCTCGACCTCGACGACGAGGGTGCGCTTGCCCTCTGTCGCGAGGGCGAGCGCTAGGGCTGCGGCCACCGTGGTCTTACCGGTACCGCCCTTGCCGCTGACGACCTGGAGCCTGCTCACGTATTCGAGCCTAACCAGTCCGCGGCCGGAGTAAGCAGGAGGCTGTGGACAAGCTGCGTGCGGAACGGGGTGATGTGGCCGGATGCGGTGGGTCGCCTGGGGCGGTGGGTGGTCCTCGGCAGCGGCTACAGTCGGCCATATGACCAAGTGGGAATACGCAAAGGTTACGCCACGCACGATGGCATTCATAGATGGGGCTCTGACCTGCGGTTTTGCTACCTGAGACTGTCACCAGCGGACCGGTTCGGCGCTGCCTCCCTGACACTCCGGGCACGGACGGCGCTCGGTCCAGCCGCAGACCTGACAGCCCCCGAATCCGCAGCAGCCGTCACACCAGATATCCCCTGAGCCAGCGCAGCAGCCGCAGAGATTGCCCCACCCCCAAAGCGACCAGGGAGCCACACCCCCGGTACGTCCGGCGCGCGGAATGGAATGCGTCACCGGTTGCCGCTCCGCCGTCCGAATGGTCATGAGGCGTGCGCGTGCCTGCGGATCTCCACATTCACGTCAGAGACGCGAGACAGGTCCCCCCGCATCCTGGCTTCCGTGCGCTGCGAATCCAGCGCCAAACAGATGTCACACCCCGCCGTCGGCTCAGGATCAGAGTCCAGCGACAAGGGCAGCTCAACCGGCTCAGTGGGGTAGCTCCTCGGCTCTGTCATACGGCCCAGCGTCCGGCCGGAAGTGATCACCCACTAGTGGCCTCCTATCGGCCGGGTGTGGGCCAGAATCGAGACATGACCAATGCCATCGGGGCCCACATGCGCTCGCTGCGGGAATCGCGCGGGTGGAGTCAGGCTCGGGTCGCGAGTGAGGTCTGCCGGGCGGCCGGGGTGATTGGTGATCCGGTCGGGCGGCAAGAGGTCAGCAGATGGGAGCGGGGGGCCCGTACGCCCCGTGAATGGCTGCCGTTCATCGCCGCCGCATTAGGCGTGACCATGGAAGTGCTCCGCGCGCCCCTGGTGCCCCCTGAACCACCCTTGCCGACCCTCGCCGACTTCCTGCCCGAGGGTGACCCGCTGAGCCCGCTACAGGGCCACTCAGGGCGCCGGATCGGAATGGGCACCGTGGACGACCTACAGCAGCGGGTGCACGGCCTGCGGCTCGCCGACGACGTTCTAGCCGGGGGAGACCTGATCCGTCCCGCCCTGCGTGAACTCCGCTCCGCCGTAAAGCTCTATCGGGAAGGCAGTCACACGGATGAGGTGGGCCGCCAACTACTCAGGCAGATAGGCGAGTTGGCGCAGATTGCCGGATGGATTGCCAGTGACGCCGGACAGCACAGCGAGGCAGAACGGATCTACCGGCTAGGGATCAGCGCAGCGAGGCAGGCGGAGGACCACACCCTTGCTGGCAATATCGCGGGATCGCTGGCCTATCAACTCAGCAATACCGGGCGGGAATTCGAGGGGCTCACGCTGGCCCATGCGGCGCTGAATGACGCTGGCCCCGATGCTCCGCCAAAGGCTCGCGCGCTGTATCTCGACCGGGTCGCATGGGCGCATGTTCAAGCTGGGGGAGTCGAGAACGGGCGACAGGCAATGCGGGCCCTAGGGGAAGCTGGGCAGGCACTCAGCGAGGACAGCGCCGGAACGGAATCACCGGCGTACCTGTATTGGGTGGACGCTGGCGAACTCCGAGTTATGGAGTCCCGCGTATACACAGAGCTGCGTCGACCATTGCGCGCCGTGCCATTGCTCCGGGATGTCCTCGGCAGATACGACGCAACGCACACGCGAGAAGTCGCCCTGTACTCCTCCTGGTTGGCCGTTGCTCTCGCGGACGCCAATGAGCCTGAGGAAGCGGCAGCAGTAGCCGAACGGGTTATCTCGCTGGCTTCTGACATTCCCTCGGAACGGACAGCGGAACGGGTGCGGGTGATACTCGCTCGCTTGCAGGAATTCGCCGACGTCCCGGAAGTCGCAACACTCCTCGCCGAACACCAGGCAGCTTAGCTCCCGCGCATCACGCAGCAACCACGGGCCAGCGTAAAAGTGCAGGTCACAACCCCTGTGAGGCACAGCCGGCTCAGCCCAAGATTCACGCACGCGAACGCAAGAATGCCCCGACCCCGGAATTTCCAGGATCGGGGCTCTTGCTATTCGGTCTCGGCCAACTCGGTTACGCGGTCGTCAGACTCAGCGAGTAGGGCGTGCGGGTACGACTCAGGATCGGCGCTCAGAACGCGACGGCGCGCACGCTGGACCAATGGCACATCGAGCGCCGGAAAGGTCCACAGGGGCGCGCTCAATTCCTCGGCGGACAGGGTCAAGTAATGGCGCAGGTTGCTCACGCTGTCCCACCGGTCAGGGCCAAGTCTCGGTACCTGCGTCCGGTCCGGTCAGAGACGCCGTAATGGGTGGCCAGCATGCGGCCGGTAACCGGTCGGCCATTGTCCGCAGCAAGTGAAGCCATGACCGTGCGCACCTCCTCGGCGCTCGGCGGAGTGACCGGCTCAATGTCCGGCGCGCTGGCTTCAAAGTCCTGCCATAGGTCACCGCTTGGCCAACTGTCCGGCGAGGGCTCAGCGGGCTCAGGAGCGGCTACCAGGGGCGCAGGGTCCACGGATACCGGCTCGGCCACGGCAGGCGCCTCAATGGCCACCCGTGGCCGGTGCATGCGGAAAGCGGCCACAGGAAAGACAGCATGCAAGCCAGCGGAAACCCAAGTGTCAACGCTGGAAAGGGACTCGGTGGTAAGGACTCCGGCGACATTGGCGGACACGGCAACGGCCACGGCGAACAGGACGTCACGGCGTGACCGGACAGCCCAGATTAGGAACAGGTCGACGGCCACCGGCACGGCATAGGACGGCCAGCCCGGAACCCCGTGCGTTTCGGCGAGGTGCTGCTGTGTAGTAAACGATATGGTCATGGACGCCAACAGGGCTGCATACCGGGCCCAGTTGGCTACTGAATGGCGGGTCAATAGAGGCTCCAGGGCATAGCAAGACCCCCCGGCTCAGCGTGGAACCAGGGGGTCACGTACGGATATTCGTAAGTGGTGTTACAGGTGCTCGGGCCTTAGGCGCTGACGCTCGCGACGTTCTCGGGCGTATTCGGTCTTGCACCCTCGGCACCAGCGCTGCAATCCCCGGTGCGCACAGAATGTGAACTGATCCGCTGGCTTGTCTTTGTCGCAGCGCAGGCAGTGAGCCAAGTATCCGGCGGGCATAGCTAAGTCACTCTCGGTTAGGCCGTTTATGGCGATCGGAGGTAGAACCACTGTTTTGAACCGGGCGGACCGGACAGCGCCCTCCCCCGCGTCTGGCGTCCCCAAGATCACATTTAAAGACCCCCCACCCCGGGTCACTCAATGTGACTGAATCCAGTGATCAAAGGTGTTTTCCCTCGTGCGCTGGATATTGCCGCGTATTGGCTCAGGCTGCTCAGGTGCAGACTGCTCAGGCGCACGCAGGACCATGCCGCTAGCCAGCCACCTATCCGCGCTCTCGTCAGGCACATCGAATTCGTCACCGGCCGTGTGATAGCGACCCTTGTATTCCAGGCGAGAGCCGAAAGCAACGCGAAGTCTCATGCGGTATGGCCTCTCTGAAAGGGGCCCAGCGTTGAATGCCGGGCCCCAAAACCAGTGCATGTCTCAGCGCTCAGAAAGGGCGCCCATCACTTCGCGCTCAGCGTGTGCCGGGTGTACGCCGCAGCAGCCGCACGGGCCTTACGCAGCTCCACTAGGGCCATGCTGGTCTTACCGGCCGCAGCACGCTTTGAATCGGCGCTCAGCGCAGCAACCTTGAACACCTCTCCCCGAACGCTCGTCAGGATCGAGTCACGTAGTTCCCGCTCAATTCCATGAGCGTCCAGGAAGTCACGGAGGTAAGCGCCGTCGGCCACCAGGGCGCCCACAGCGTCATCCCGCTGAGCAAGGGTCTTGAGGGTGCCAGCAAGGGCCCCAGGGTTGTCTATGTGGCGCGCAGTCATCATCTGGAGATCAGCCCGAGCAGGCATGGCAGCGTCCGGCGAAATGCGCGGGCGGGCAACCTCGTACAGGTCAGCCTCGGCAACCTTTAGGCGGAAGTCGGCGTTCGCGAACGACTCAGAAACCTTGTCAGCGGCCACCTTGAGCACCTCAGTGGCCATGAATTCCCGTCCCTCAGGGTTCGCAAGGACATTGGCCCGGAAGTCAGCAGCCTTTGTACGAGCCGCAGTGGCAGTCGCGAGGGGCGTTGTGATGGCAGTAGCGGCCTCGCTGACAAGCTGGCGCACATCCGCCGGGAGGTTGGCCGAGAGATCAGCGGCAGAGCGGAAAGCCGCCTCATAGTTCCGGGCGTCCGTCGACAGCGAAGCGATAGAAGCCGCCGCCTGATCGGGTGCAGTCTGACGCATTGCATTGAAGGTGAGCGGGTCGGCCTCAGTGCCCGTTCCGGTGAACTCGGTCCGCGTGGTGTTCTCGGTCATGAGTGATATCCAATCAATTTGGCAATGAGAGACCCCGGGATCATTCCCAGGGCTCATATTCGGTGTTTCGGTTGTCAGAACTTAAGGCGAACGTCGTATGCCTGCTGACAATCGCTGTCGTCTTCCTTGAGAATCCGCATTCCAGCCCGCCGGGCAACCGCCTTGACCTCTCCCAGCGGGACGTCAAAGCCGTACTCCTCGCGCATGTACCTGCGAACGGCGCGGAATAGGTCGATGAAAGGCACCCGCGCGCCGGGAGTCGGGTCAATAACAGCGGACAGCGCATGCGCAATGGCAATATCGTCGTTCACGCGGAAGCCTTTCGAGTGGGCTGGACATTCAGCAGGGCCACATACGCGCCGAGCAGGCCCGTAAGAGCCTCAACGGCGTCAAGGTCGATATCCTCGGCCGCATCCAGCGCCTCGGCCAGACTCACAATCAGCGCAGATAGGGCGGAGCGCTCAAGGGCTGCGGCGCTTAGCTTTGCGCCCGGCATGTTCACAGGAGTTGGCACGTCGGCCACCTTTCGGGTTTGCAGAGTGGGAACGAGGTTGGGAAGTACGTGCACGGCGCTGACCTGCGGATGTGCCCGAGCCGGCTGCGGGTGCCCGTTTGCGAAGGAGACGGCGGGGAGGGGCGAACGCTTTGAACGCTCCGAACTGTTCATTCGGAAGTTCTCTATGCCACTAAGGGTGGCTTCTAGGGGTTTCTGTTTTCAGTGTTCAATGTGTTCAATGTGTTCAACCGCAGGTCAGAGGGCCTAAATCGGTGAACACATCGGTGAACGCTTGAACACGTCCCCTCCCGCGCTGTCCTACTCGGCTACGGCTAGACCAACTCGGCCACGCTCGGCGGCTAGCCGGACGCCCCGGAATCCCCGTCCGCCAGAGTTGTACGGGTGCATGTCAGGGCACCGTTCCCGCATCGCTGTCGTGAGTGACTTCTGAGTGCGGAATGCGTCCATGCCCTCGGCTACGGCCCAGACCTGATAAGCGGCCCAAAGCTCGGGGCCCGTAATGCGTCCAGCGGGGTCCGGTATGACGACACCGGGGAAGAATCCGGCGAGGGTGTCTGACTCGTCCCTGTACGCCTCTACGGCCGTTCTGACGCTGGCCGGATCGCTGAGCCCCTCGGCGTACCAGGTAGCGGCTCCTCGGACCAACCAGGCGAGAATGCCGGGCAGTTCGGCGCTCAGCTTTTCGTCTAGGGACAGGTCCTTACGGGCGCCCTCGAATTTCTGAGTGAAGGGGATCAGCTTGACTCGGCGCCATGTGCCGTGATCCTGCTCGCGGACGCTCGGCTTGTAATTGGTGGCCAGCAGGATCAGCGCTTGCGGCTTGAACGCGTACGGCTTCCGGTACTTGGGATTGACCGTGATTTCCTCGCCGCCCGTAGCGTTCTTGATTGCGGCGCTGTCGAGTACGGCGGATCGGTTGGTCTCGCTGGCCAGTGCTAGGCGTGCACCGACCAACATTTCTGCCTCGGGTCCGCCCCGCGCTTTCCCGCTGGTGGTGAACATGTCGAATGGCACTGTGACAGCGTGCTGCCCCATGATCTTGTGCAACGAATTGAGGAACACAGATTTCCCGTTCGAGCCGGAACCCCACAGCACAGCGAAACATTGTTCAGCGTTCGAACCGGTGATTCCGTACCCGAGCAGACTTTGCAGATACGCGGGCATGTTGGGGTCGTCGGCGAATACCTCGGCGAGGAACTGTTCCCAGCGCGGGCATTCCGCCTCAGGGTCGTAGGGCACGGTCACAGCGCGCGTGATTCGCTGGTTGGGCTCGCCGTCGGTTAGCTCACCGGTGCGCAGGTTGATGACCCCGTTGGGTGCCGCTAGTAGGTGTTCCTGGGAATCCCACGGTCCGCCGTAACGCACCTCGGGAAGACCCTTGAGCATCTCAACTACATTGTCTCGACGCTGCTTTGAACCGAGGTACTGCGAACGGCGCTGGTCCTTCTCGGACTTGCGCAGATCACGGAGCATGGTTTGCACGCTGGCTATGACGTCGTCGCCCTCGCCGTCGTATGCCCAGTGGTGTTCGCCGAATGTGGCCCACCCCAGGGAACGGCTGTAGGCAAGGTGGCCGCCAAAGCGGTTGTCCAGCGCGTGAATGGCCAGGTCGTCATCAGACATGGTGCCGAGACTTTCGGCGCTGGATTCGCCCTGTAGCGCTTGGATGGCAGCGAGGATTTCGTGCACGTCGGTCATAGGGTCACACCGGCCTTTCGGAGCACCGTTGCGATGCCGTCAATCTCGTGTCTCAAGGTCTGCTTGACCCTCTTTTCCCGCGCTGTCCACGGGCTCATCCGCTGCCACTCGGCCCCTAGTCGCCGGTGCTTGTTGCGCAGGACGTAGAGCTGTCCGTAGACGCGTTCTAGGTCCCAGTCGACGGGGTCGGCCGGATCGCACAGCACATAGCCGGGGGTGTCTCTGGTGTCGCGCGGGTCGACCTTTCGGCGCCGTGGGCTCACGTAGTCCGTGCAGTGCGCTGCCCGGCTTCCCAGGGGCGCCCCGTGGCTATGTGCCAGCAGGCAGAACGGGCAGGTGATCGCGCGGGATTCGCCAGCCTTGACGCCGTTGGGGTAGAAGTCCTCAACTAGGAGCGCTGATACGCGCGGTTGGTAGCTATCTAGGTCAATCAATGGGTGTTCCCTTTGCCGGTGGGAGTGCTGCTATGGGCGGGTCCAAAGTCGGATGGTCGGTATTGATAGGCCCGTTGCGCTGCGCACTTCTTCCTGAGTCATGAGCGTCTTTGCCGTGGGCATCATCGTGCGCAACTCGTGGTCAGTTGAGGTCAGTTCGGCACGGAGCCTTTTGCGGCGTGCCCCTACTTCCCGCATGCGCTGGGGGGTGTCATCCATGGGGTACCTCCTATCGGGTGCTGTTTCAGTCGGCAGGCCATAAAAGAGACCCCGGGCGCAATGCCCGAGGTCTCTCGCATGCCCCCACCGGCGAGGGGAGTTTGTGTGGCGCTATTCGCTGCCCTAATAGGAGTCTGTCGAGTCGATTGCCTGTCCGGCGTCCGGCCCGTTCGCTGCCCTACGCCCTGTATGGAGGTCGTGGGTTAACTGAGTGGCCCGAACACCTACGGATGTACCGGGTGACCGGCCTCAGCGCCCTTGCTGTCTCTGCTCTAGGTCGTCAGTTACCGGCGGCGCCTGCGCCTGTCTGCGGGCATGAGAAAGCCCCGGCCGACCACTGGGGCCAACCGGGGCTGTAAGGCTGTCAGAGGGGCGGCTAGACCCACTCGATAGTCACGCGGGGTTCAACGACGGCGCGAGCATTCCGGCCCCTGCTCTTCTCGCTGGGGAGTGCCTTTCGGACCGTGACCCGCTTGCAGAACAGGGCCACGAACTCTCGCCGTTGGGCCAGCGAGGCACTCTCCCACCACGTACCGGGGCCCAGCGGGTCACCAGCATTATCCGGATCGTCGGATGCGCTCCACTCGTGCAACGGCAGCGTCAGTGAGCCGGACTGTCCCAGCTCTTCCAGTCGGCTGTCAGCGGCCCTCAGGCGGTCTTGCTGAGTCCGGAGGTCGTCTCCCCACCTTGCGTGGCTGATTGGGTCGCCTGCGTACAACTCCCTGTCCTCGTGTAGTTGGTTAATGGCTCGCCGGATGTCCGCCCGGTCATGCATGACGGACTGCCGTTCCTGCACCGCTTCCGGGGTCTCGTTCACCTCGGCGTAGTGAGTGGCCACCCGGTCCAGAAGCTCGCGCGATTCGTCATCGAATTCGGCTGCCGCAATCACAGCGAAGATGGCGCGCGCAACATGGTCGTCAAGGGCGGCGCGAGAAATGTAGTTCCGGCCCTCATGGTCACCCGGTGCAGCGCTGACAGGCTTGCCCGACGGACGGTTGCAAAAGTAGCTCGGCCGGTCCGAGTTGTTCGCACTCATCGAGCAGCCGCACGCGCATGCCAGCACACCCATGGACGTGAGTAGCGCCGTGGTTCGGTGTTCGTTCATGCGGACCGGTCGACCGTCCAACCATTCCTGAATGGCGAACCAGTCCGTTGCGGGGAGAATCGGTTCCCAGGTCTGCACTGGCTTGCCCTCGGCATCCCGCCGTATCCGGTGGCCGGTTGCTCGGCCCGTGGGCCCATAAACGGTGTCGGCATCAAAGCCAGCGATGTGCGGATGACGGAGTTGCCGGATGAGTGTCTTGGGGTGCCATGCAGAGTCAGCCGTACGCTTCCCGCGAGACGCTCCCAGGGTGGGAACCCCTTCACTGTTCAGGGTCGTGCAGATCGAACCAACCGAGTCAGCGCCAGCGAGCAGAGTTTTAGCAATGCGCCGGATCACCTCAGCTTCGTCCGGCTGGATCACGAGCGTCTGCACGGCAACAGGCTTTCCGCCGGGCGTAGTTCGGATCTCTTGCTTAAGCCTGCGCCCGTAGGGAGCCTTTCCACCTACGTAGCCACCCAGGGCGCGAGCCTGAGCGGCAGCGTCACGAACGGCAGTGCTCTTGTTCTTCGACTCCTGGTGTGCGGCGTCTAGCCGGAAAAGCAGGTGAACTAGGTCCATCATGTCGTCGGGCCGGAATACGCCTTCCGCCGTGGAGATAATCGTCACGCCGAGGGTTTGTAGCAGCTCAGTGACGACGGGGATTGCGTCGCGCGGTGCAAGGCGAGAGAAGCGCGAAACGTTGTAGACCACGATGACGTTGATTCGGCCCAAGCGGCAGTCACGCAGAAGGCGTTCAAAGTCCGGGCGCTCGGCCCCGCTGTACGCGCTTATGCCGACGTCCTCGTAATGACCACACCAGGCGGACTCGCGGCCCTGACGTTCCATCTCAGCGGCGAAGGATTCGAACCTTGCTTGGTTCGCTTCCCGCTGGCTGGCCGGGCTTGCCTCGCTGCCGTTGACGCGGCCGTAAGACTGCCGCGTATAGCCTGCGACGTGAAGGTTCATACCGCTGACCACCTGGAGTGTCGTCATGGCTGAAGTTAGCCATCGTTCGTGGGAATACGCAACCGTGCCGCTGCTCGTCCATGCCACGAAGCAGATTCTGGACACCTGGGGCGAGGACGGCTGGGAGCTCGTCCAGGTCGTGCCCGGGCCGAACAACCCCGAGCAGCTCGTGGCCTACCTGAAGCGCGAGAGGTCCGCATGAGCGGGGCGGTCGAGGCGAAGCTCGCCGAGCTCGGCCTGACGCTGCCCGGGGTGGTCCCGCCGTTGGCGGCCTACCAGCCCGCCGTGCAGTCGGGCGTGTACGTGTACACCGCCGGCCAGCTTCCGATGGTGGACGGGAAGCTCCCGGTCACCGGGAAGGTGGGCGCCGAGGTCACGGCCGAGGAGGCCAAGGAGCTGGCCCGGACGTGCGCGCTGAACGCCCTGGCGGCCGTGAAGTCGGTCGCCGGCGACCTGGACCGCATCGCGCGGGTCGTGAAGGTCGTGGGCTTCGTCGCCTCCGCGGCGGACTTCACCGGGCAGCCGGGTGTGCTGAACGGTGCGAGTGAGCTGTTGGGTGCGGTGCTCGGTGACAAGGGCGTCCACGCCCGGAGCGCGGTCGGCGTGGCCGTGCTGCCGCTGGACGCGCCGGTCGAGGTCGAGATCCAGGTGGAGCTCACGCACGCGTAGCCCTCCGGGTGTTGTGCGGGTGCGGGTGCCCTTGCGGCTCCGGTCCGGTGGGTGGGTGGGTCGGGGCCGTGCCGGTCCTTCCGCCCGTCGCCGTTGGATCAGACGTGGGTCGAGCAGCGGGAGCTGCTCGATCCGGACGTGAGCGACGGTCATGTGATGTACCGGCACGGCCCCTCCCGCCGGACGCCGACTGCGGGCCGTAGGGGGCCGAGATTCCGGCGGGGGAACTTCAGCCCTCCCGCAGGACGCCGGGTGCGGGCTGATTTTTCAGCCCCTCCGGCGTTTGAGGAGCGGGGTCCGGGGTGGGGCCCGGGTAGGGGCGGAGGGCGAAAGGCGCTTGTGGGGCGGTGGGGTCTCGAACATCCGCCCGGCTCGGGATAGCCTCCGGCCATGGGGAATGGGCAGTGGTTTCCGGCGGAGTGGCCGGATCGGATCCGGGCTCTCACCGAGGGCACGCTGACGCCGGTCACACCCCGGCGCGCGGCCACCGTGATCCTGGTCAAGGACAGCCAGAGCGGCCCTGTGGTGCACATGCTGCGCAGACGCGCCTCCATGGCCTTCGCCGGAGGCGCGTACGCGTATCCGGGCGGTGGAGTGGACCCCCGCGACGACGAGCAGCAGATCCGCTGGGCGGGCCCCACGCGCGCGTGGTGGGCACAGCGCCTCGGCGTGGACGAGACCTCGGCTCAGGCCATCGTCTGCGCGGCCGTACGGGAGACGTACGAGGAGGCGGGTGTCCTGCTCGCAGGACCCAGCCCGGACACCGTGGTCGGGGACACGACAGGTGACGACTGGGAGGCGGACCGGGCCGCCCTGGTCGCCAGGGACCTGTCCTTCGCCGAGTTCCTCGACCGCAGGGGCCTCGTGCTCCGCTCGGACCTGCTCGGGGCCTGGGCCCGATGGATCACCCCGGAGTTCGAGTCCCGCCGATACGACACGTGGTTCTTCGTGGCCGTCCTCCCGGAGGGCCAGCGCACGCGCAACGCCTCCACGGAGGCCGACCGGACCGTGTGGATCCGCCCCGCCGACGCGGCCGCCGGCTACGACAAGGGCGAGCTGCTGATGATGCCGCCCACCATCGCGACACTGCGGGGCGTCGTCGACCACGAGAGTGCCGCCGACGCCCTCGCCGCGGCGGCGGCACGCGACATGACCCCCGTGCTGGCCGAGGCGCGCCTGGAGGACGGTGAGGTGGTCCTCTCGTGGCCCGGACACGACGAGTTCACCAAGCACATCCCGACGGGCGGAGCCTCCGCATGACCGACGCAGCCGCCCTTCCCGGACAGCCGCGAGGCGGCGTCCTCTCGGGCTCCGCCACCGCGCGCGCCGTGAACGTCCTCGCCCCCAACGCCTCCGCGATGACCCTGGACGGCACGAACACCTGGATCGTGTCCGAGCCGGACTCCGAGCTCGCGGTGGTCATCGACCCCGGGCCCTTGGACGACGTCCACCTGCGGAACGTGCTGGACACGGCCGAGAAGGCCGGCAAACGCGTCGCGCTGACCCTCCTGACGCACGGACACCCCGACCACGCCGAGGGCGCGGGGCGGTTCGCCGAGCTGACCGGCACGAAGGTGCGGGCGCTGGATCCGGCGCTGCGGCTGGGCGACGAGGGGCTCGCTTCGGGCGAGGTGATCAGCCTCGGCGGGCTCGAACTCGTCGTCGTCGCCACCCCGGGGCACACCGCCGACTCGCTGTGCTTCCATCTCCCGGCCGATCAGGCCGTGCTGACCGGGGACACCGTCCTGGGGCGCGGCACGACTCTGGTGGCCCATCCCGACGGCCGCCTGGGCGACTATCTCGACTCGCTGCGCCGGCTCCGGTCCCTCACGGTCGACGACGGTGTCCACACGGTGCTGCCCGGGCACGGGCCCGTCCTGGAGGACGCGCAGGGAGCGGTCGAGTTCTATCTCGCCCACCGCGCCCACCGGCTCGCCCAGGTGGAGACGGCGGTCGAGGACGGCCACCGCTCCCCGGAGGCGGTCGTCGCGCACGTCTACGCGGACGTCGACCGCTCCCTGTGGCCCGCCGCCGAGCTCTCCGTCCGGGCACAGATGGAGTACCTGCGCGAGCACGGGCTCATCTAGAGCCGCGCCGACGCCGACGGGGCCCTGTCTCCGGAAGAGACAGGGCCCCGTCGACGTACGGGCGAAGGTGTCAGCGCGAGCGCTTGGCGAGCCGCTCCACGTCGAGCAGGATCACCGCGCGGGCCTCAAGGCGGAGCCAGCCACGGCCCGCGAAGTCGGCGAGCGCCTTGTTGACGGTCTCTCGGGAGGCGCCGACCAGCTGGGCCAACTCCTCCTGCGTGAGGTCGTGCACCACGTGGATGCCCTCTTCCGACTGCACGCCGAAGCGGCGCGAGAGGTCGAGCAGGGCGCGCGCGACACGGCCGGGCACGTCGGAGAAGACCAGGTCGGACATCTGGTCGTTGGTCTTGCGCAGGCGCCGGGCGACGGCGCGCAGCAGGGCGGCGGCCACCTCGGGGCGTGCGTTGAGCCACGGCTGGAGGTCGCCGTGGCCGAGGCCGAGCAGCTTGACCTCGGTGAGGGCGCTGGCGGTCGCCGTACGCGGGCCCGGGTCGAACAGCGACAGCTCGCCGATCAGCTCACCGGGGCCGAGAACGGCCAGCATGTTCTCGCGTCCGTCGGGGGAGGTGCGGTGCAGCTTCACCTTGCCCTCGGTGACCACGTAGAGGCGGTCTCCGGGGTCCCCTTCATGGAAGAGAGCATCGCCGCGTGCGAGCGTCACCTCACTCATGGAGGCGCGGAGCTCCGCGGCCTGCTCGTCATCGAGCGCCGCGAAGAGCGGGGCGCGCCGCAGAACGTCGTCCACGAGTTCTCTCCTTGTCGACCTGCTCAGGGGATCTTGTTCCCCCTTGGTACCAGGGGACCGTGTTCCCCATCTTGCCGGACGGTCCAAACAGTGTGATCAGTCACAAGTCTGCCGCACTGGCGTCCCAACGAGTGCGGCAGGGGGCCAATTGGGGGCCGATCTTCAGGGTCCGGGGCGGATGTCGGTGCCGGGCTCTAGGCTGGCCGGGTGTCCAAATCGCCGGTGAGAGCACAGGCCAAGGGGGCTGGGCGGATGGTTGTACGTCGCGATTCCGCTGTGGGCGAACAGGTTCCCGACGGAACCAAAGAGCCGACAAAAAAGGCAAAGCAGACACCGGTGAAAGGGGCCGTCAAGAAGGTGACGGGCACTAAGACGGCCTCCAAGGAGACGGCCTCCAAGAAGGGTGCTCCTGTGGAGGATGTCTCCGGGAAGGCCGCTCCCGCGGGGAGTGCTGCCACGAAGAAGGCCGCCTCTTCGGGGACCGCGGCCAAGAAGTCCGCCTCCAAGAAGACGGCGCCCGTCAAGGCCGCAGCCAAGAAGGCTCCACCGGCGAAACCGGCGCCCAGGAAGACGCCCGCGAGCGCCGTCGGGAAGAAGGCCGCGGCTACGAAGGCGGCGGCCGAGAAGACCGCTGCCAAGAAGGCCCCGCCCGGGCAGACCGCCGTCGCCAAGCCGCCGCGCGACGAGTCGCACACCGCTCTCGTCCGCCGGGCCCGCCGGATCAACCGCGAGCTCGGCGAGGTGTATCCGTACGCCCACCCGGAGCTGGACTTCCAGAACCCCTTCCAGCTGATCGTGGCCACGGTGCTGTCCGCGCAGACCACCGACCTCCGGGTGAACCAGACGACGCCGGCGCTCTTCGCCAAGTACCCGACGCCCGAGGACCTCGCCGAGGCCAACCCGGAGGAGGTCGAGGAGATCCTGCGCCCGACCGGGTTCTTCCGGGCCAAGACCAAGTCGGTCATAGGGCTCTCCAAGGCCCTGCGGGACGACTTCGGGGGAGAGGTGCCCGGACGCCTCGAAGACCTCGTCAAGCTGCCCGGAGTGGGCCGCAAGACCGCCTTCGTCGTGCTCGGCAACGCGTTCGGGCGGCCCGGCATCACCGTGGACACCCACTTCCAGCGGCTGGTGCGGCGCTGGCAGTGGACCGACAAGACCGAGCCGGACAAGATCGAGGCGGCCGTCGGCGAGCTCTTCCCGAAGAGCGAGTGGACGATGCTGTCGCACCACGTGATCTTCCACGGCCGCCGCATCTGCCACGCCCGCAAGCCGGCCTGCGGAGCCTGCCCCATCGCCCCGCTCTGCCCGGCGTACGGGGAGGGCGAGACCGATCCGGAGAAGGCCAGGAAGCTCCTGAAGTACGAGAAGGGCGGCTTCCCCGGCCAGCGGCTCAACCCCCCGCAGTCCTATCTGGACGCGGGAGGCATCCCCGCACCTCCACTGGGCGCCGGATGACGGAACGAACACGGCCCCGGCGGGCGTTGGGAACAGCAGAACGGGGGTGGCGATGACGCGCACGGGCAACACACGGGACGCGAGCAACACGCAGGGCGGACAGGTGCAGGTCTCCAAGGACGGGCTGCCCGACTGGCTGGATCCGGTCGCGCACGCCGCGGAGACGGTCGAACCGCTCCAGCTGAGCCGTTTCCTGCCGCCGACGAACGGCACGGGGCGCCAGTCCGCCGTGCTCGTCCTGTTCGGCGAGGGCGCGCGCGGTCCCGAGCTGCTGCTCATGGAGCGCGCCGGGACCCTCCGATCGCACGCCGGGCAGCCGTCGTTCCCCGGCGGCGCCCTCGACCCCGAGGACGGCGACCCGGCGGGCGAGGGACCGCTGCGCGCCGCCCTGCGCGAGGCCGAGGAGGAGACCGGTCTCGACCCGAGCGGCGTCCAGCTCTTCGGCGTCCTGCCCAAGCTCTACATCCCGGTGAGCCACTTCGTGGTGACCCCGGTCCTCGGGTGGTGGCGCCGGCCGACGCCGGTCGGAGTCGTCGACCCGGGTGAGACGGCCCGCGTCTTCACGGTCCCCGTGGCGGATCTCACGGACCCGGCCAACCGTGCGACCACCGTGCACCCCAGCGGACACCGAGGCCCCGCATTTCTGGTCGAATCGGCCCTGGTCTGGGGCTTCACGGCCGGGGTGATCGACAAGATCCTGCATTACGCGGGCTGGGAGCGCCCGTGGGACCGCGAGAAGCAGGTCCCGCTCGACTGGCGCGCATGACAAGGTGACCTCCGTGAATGTGCTGGACATCCTGTTGCTGGTCGCCGCCGTGTGGTTCGCGATCGTGGGCTATCGCCAGGGCTTCGTCGTCGGCATCCTGTCGGTGATCGGCTTCCTGGGCGGCGGCCTCGTCGCCGTCTATCTCCTCCCGGTGATCTGGGGCTGGGCGACCGAGGACAGCAAGGTGAGCACGGGCGCGGCCGTCGTCGCGGTGGTGGTCGTCATCGTCTGCGCCTCCGTCGGCCAGGCGCTCACCACCCACCTCGGCAACAAGCTCCGCCGGTACATCACCTGGTCCCCGGCCCGCGCCCTGGACGCGACGGGCGGCGCCCTCGTGAACGTCCTGGCGATGCTCCTGGTGGCCTGGCTGATCGGTTCGGCCCTCGCGGGCACGACGCTGCCGACGCTCGGCAAGGAGGTCCGCAGCTCCAAGGTGCTCCTCGGCGTGTCCCGGGCGCTGCCCTCGCAGGCCAACACCTGGTTCGCCGACTTCTCCTCGGTCCTCGCGCAGAACGGCTTCCCGCAGGTCTTCAGCCCCTTCGCCAACGAACCCATCACGGAGGTCCGGCCGCCGGACCCGGCGCTCGCCGCCAGCCCCGTCGCCGCCCGTGCGCAGCGCTCCATCGTCAAGGTCATGGGGACCGCCCAGAGCTGCGGCAAGGTCCTCGAAGGCACCGGATTCGTCTTCGGCGACCGCCGGGTGATGACCAACGCCCACGTGGTCGGCGGGGTCGACGAGCCGACGGTCCAGATAGGCGGCGAGGGCCGGAAGTACGACGCCAAGGTCGTCCTGTACGACTGGGAGCGCGACATCGCCGTCCTCGACGTACCGGATCTGAAGGCGCCCGCACTGCGGTTCAGCACCGAGGACGCGAGCAGCGGAGACAGCGCGATCGTGGCGGGCTTCCCGCAGAACGGCTCGTACAACGTGCAGCCGGCGCGCGTGCGGGGCCGGATCACGGCCAACGGGCCGGACATCTACCACCGCAAGACGGTGCGCCGTGACGTGTACTCGCTGTATGCGACGGTCCGTCAGGGCAACTCCGGCGGACCGCTGCTGACACCCGAGGGCAAGGTGTACGGAGTGGTCTTCGCGAAGTCGCTCGACGACGCCGACACCGGCTACGCGCTCACCGCGGACGAGATCCAGAAGGACATCGCCAAGGGGCGGACGGCCAATCAGCAGGTGGACAGCGACAGCTGCGCGCTCTGACCGACGGTCGGGGCGTCAGCCGCGGGGATGGCGGAGCCGTACCGAGACCCAGCGGGCCCGGCGGCGCAGAATGTGCGGAATCCCCACGCGAGGATCGGCACCCGTCAGCTGCGGGGTGCCCCTCTGATGGGAGCTCAGACCCGAGGCCGAGCGGCGATTGCGTGCTGCGTCACTGTAGTCGTGCGTCCAGCCCATACCCCGACGTCTGCCCGGGCCCCAAGGTCCATAACCTCGCGTAGAGCCCCCAATTGGCCTATGCGGCAGGCAATTGGCTGTTCGAAGGACAGGTGTTCACCGTCCGCCGCGGCGGGTGGGACACGGCCCGTGTTCGGGCGGTTTCGCAGGGGTGAATCCGGGGTCACCGATCGGGTTCCGGATCCTTCAGCCAGTTGATCAGTTCGGTGGAGAAGGCGACCGGATCCTCCTCGTGCGGGAAGTGCCCGAGCCCGTCGAACAGCCGCCAGCGGTACGGCGCTTCGACGTACTGCCCCGAGCCGGCCGCGCTGCGCGTCCGCATCACGGGATCGAGCGAGCCGTGCAGATGCAGGGTCGGCACGCGCACCGGCCGCTTCATGCGCCGGTTGAACTGGATGCCGTCCGGGCGGGCCATGGAGCGCACCATCCAGCGGTACGGCTCGACGGAGCAGTGCGCGGTGGACGGGATGCACATGGCCCGGCGGTACGTGTCCACGGCGTCGTCGTCCGGCTGCCGCGGCCCCGACCACTCGCGGACCAGACGGCCCACCAGGGCGCCCTCGTCGGCGACGAGTTGGCGCTCGGGGATCCAGGGACGCTGGAACCCCCAGATGTAGGAGCCCGCCGTGGTCTGCCGGACGTCGGAGAGCATCGCGGACCGCCAGCGCCGCGGATGCGGCATGGACGACACGGCGAGCCGGCGGACCAGCTTGGGCCGCATGACGGCCGCGGTCCACGCCAGGTAGCCACCCAGATCGTGCCCGACCAGCGCCGCGTCCGGCTCGCCCAGGGACCGGATGACCCCGGTGATGTCGAGGGCGAGGTTGGCGGGGTCGTAGCCGCGCGGGGTGCGGTCGCTGCCGCCGACACCCCGCAGGTCCATGGCCACCGCCCGGAACCCGGCGTCGGCGAGCTCTCCCAGCTGGTGCCGCCAGGTCCACCAGAACTGCGGGAAGCCGTGCAGCAGCAGGACGAGCGGTCCGTCGCCGACCTCGGCGATGTGGAAGCGCGCGCCGTTGGCGGCCACGTCCCGATGGGTCACCGCGCGTCCGCCGGGAAGGTCGATCCGAACGGCGGAAGCGGGTTGGGCCGAAGGTGTGGCGGGGTCCGTCATGAGGACGAGCGTGCCACAGCCTTGACGGCGTCCTCGACCGGCGCGGGCCGGGGGTGCGGCTTGGCGTTCGGCAGGACACCCGCCGTCTCCTTCACGGAGGCGGCCACCTTCTGCGGGCCCTGGCTCTTCTTGACCTTCTTCGCGAAGAACAGGCCGATCAGTGCCAGGACGGCCGCGACCAGCACGTTCGCCGCGAACGACAGCAGGAAGCAGATCGCGAGGTTCCAGTCGCTCCAGGTCCGGATGCCGTAGGCGAGGGCGAAGCTGAGCATCGGCAGGGAGAAGATCAGCACGCCGATGGCCGCCGAGAACGCGCCGCCGCTGACCGCGCCCCGCTTGACGTCCTGCTTGAGCTGCGCCTTCGCCAGTGCGATCTCGTCGTGCACCAGTGCGGACATCTCGGTCGTCGCCGAGGCGAACAACTGGCCGATGCTGCGTTCGGCGCCGACCGGGCTGCCGTCGGGTGCACTCATCGCGATCTCCCTCGTCTGCATGTGTTTGTGCCGTCCTGTCAGATCATGCCGGACGGTCGTTCCCCTCGCTTGCCCCACCCGCCACTTCGGCAAGCCTGCGGTGTTCCGCGGCCTTCCGCTCGTAGATCTCGGCCATGCGCAGGTGGTACTCCGGCTTGTCCTGTTCGTAGATGTCGGGGATGCCGTCGAGGTCCTCGTCGCGTTCCTCCGCCTCGCACAGCGCACGGTACTTGGCGTTCCTTATCTTCAGCAGCGCCGTCGCGAGCACGGCCGCGATGAGCGAGCCGATCAGTACGGCGGCCTTCGTCTCGTCGGTGAGGGCCGTGTTGCCGGCGAAGGCGAGTTCGCCGATGAGCAGTGAGACGGTGAAGCCGATGCCGGCGAGGGTGGAGACGGCGGCGACGTCGGCCCATTCGAGTTCGTCGCTGAGCGAGGCCCGGGTGAACCGGGCTGTCAGCCACGTACCGCCGAAGATGCCGATGCTCTTGCCGACGACGAGTCCGAGCACGACGCCGAGGGTCTCCGGTCGGGTGAACACGTCGCCGATTGCCCCGCCGGAGATCGAGACACCCGCGCTGAACAGGGCGAACAGGGGCACGGCCAGACCTGCCGACACCGGGCGCACCAGATGTTCGATGTGCTCGCCGGGGGAGTGCTCCTCGCCTTCGAGCGGGTGGCAGCGCAGCATCAGGCCCATCGCGACACCGGCGATGGTGGCGTGGATGCCGCTGTTGTACATCAGCCCCCAGATGACGAGGGCGAGCGGGACGTAGATGTACCAGCCGCGGACGCCCTTGCGCAGCAGCAGCCAGAAGACGCCGAGGCCGACGACCGCCCCGCCGAGTGCCGCGAGGTTGATGGAGTCGGTGAAGAACACCGCGATGATCAGGATCGCGAAGAGGTCGTCGACGACGGCGAGGGTGAGCAGGAAGGCGCGCAGCGCGGACGGCAACGACGTCCCGATGACGGCGAGTACGGCGAGCGCGAACGCGATGTCGGTGGCGGTGGGGACGGCCCAGCCGTCGAGGGAGCCGCCGCCGACCACGTTGGTCAGGGCGTAGACGACCGCGGGGACGACCATGCCGCAGACCGCGGCCGCCACGGGCAGCAGCGCGGCCTTGGGGTCGCGCAGGTCCCCGGCGACCAGTTCGCGCTTCAGCTCGATTCCGGCGACGAAGAAGAACACGGCGAGCAGGCCGTCGGCCGCCCAGTGCGCCACGGACAGGTCGAGTCCGAGCGCGGCGGGTCCGAAGTGAAAGTGCGAGACGCTCGCATAGCTGTCCTGCAGGGTGTTGGCCCAGATCAGCGCGACGATCGCCGCGATCAGCAGGAGGATGCCGCCGACGGTCTCGGTGCGCAACGCGTCCGCGACGAAGTTGCGTTCGGGCAGGGACATCAGTCCGAAGAACTTGCGGGGGGTGGGGCGGGGCGCGGTCACGGTGAGGACCTCCGGTCGGGCAGGCAGGACTGAGCACTCGCCGACCAGACTTCCCGGCACACCATGATGGATCTTGTCGCGTCTTTGACGTTTTGCTTACGGTACCCAACGTGCGGCCCGGGTCGGCACCGGGTTCCCTCACATTATGGTGAAATCGGACACGGGGTGGCGTCGCGCCGCGCTGGTCGCTCTGATCGCGCTCGGGTGCCCGGGGTCCGGCGCTCCGGGTCGAGTCGGAGGTCTTCGGGGCGGCGTCAGAGGGTGCCGAAAACCGCCGAAGGGGTGGCGGAGCTCCGGAAACCGGATGCTCCGCCACCCCTTCGGGCGGCCGTACGGGAAACGGTCCCGTGTCAGTCCTCGCTGGGCGCTGCCGGCAGCTTGGCCTGGATGAGGTCCATCACCGTGGAGTCGGCGAGGGTGGTGACATCGCCTACGGCCCGGTTTTCGGCGACGTCGCGGAGCAGGCGGCGCATGATCTTGCCGGAGCGGGTCTTGGGGAGTTCGGCGACGGGGAGGACTCGCTTGGGTTTGGCGATGGGGCCGAGGGTGGTGCCGACGTGGTTGCGCAGGTCGGCGACGAGTCCTTCGTCGTCGGCGGAGGCGGTGCCGCGCAGGATGACGAAGGCGACGATGGCCTGTCCGGTGGTCTCGTCGGCGGCGCCGACGACGGCGGCCTCGGCGACGGAGGGGTGGGAGACGAGGGCGGACTCGACTTCGGTGGTGGAGATGTTGTGGCCGGAGACGAGCATGACGTCGTCGACCCGCCCGAGGAGCCAGATGTCGCCGTCGTCGTCCTTCTTGGCGCCGTCGCCGGCGAAGTACTTGCCTTCGAAGCGGGACCAGTAGGTGTCGAGGAAGCGCTGGTCGTCGCCCCAGATGGTGCGCAGCATGGACGGCCAGGGTTCGGTGAGGACGAGGTAGCCGCCGCCGCCGTTGGGTACTTCGTTTGCTTCGTCGTCGACGACGGTGGCCGCGATGCCGGGCAGTGCGCGCTGGGCGGAGCCGGGCTTGGTGTCGGTGACGCCGGGCAGCGGGGAGATCATCATGGCGCCGGTCTCGGTCTGCCACCAGGTGTCGACGATGGGGGTCTTGTCGGCACCGATGTGTTTGCGGTACCACATCCAGGCTTCGGGGTTGATGGGTTCACCGACCGAGCCGAGGACGCGCAGCGAGGACAGGTCGAACTTCGCGGGGATGTCGTCGCCCCACTTCATGAAGGTACGGATCGCGGTGGGCGCGGTGTAGAGGATGGTGACGCCGTACTTCTGGACGATCTCCCAGAACCGGCCCTGGTGCGGGGTGTCCGGGGTGCCTTCGTAGATGACCTGGGTCGCGCCGTTGGAGAGCGGTCCGTAGGTGATGTAGGAGTGTCCGGTGACCCAGCCGATGTCGGCCGTGCACCAGTACACGTCGCTCTCCGGCTTCAGGTCGAACACCGCGTGGTGCGTGTACGACGCCTGGGTGAGGTAGCCGCCGGAGGTGTGCAGGATGCCCTTGGGCTTCCCCGTCGTCCCCGAGGTGTAGAGGATGAACAGGGGGTGCTCGGCGTCGAAGGCTTCCGGCGTGTGCTCGGGTGACTGCTTGGCGACGATGTCGTGCCACCACACGTCGCGGCCCTCGGTCCAGGCGACGTCCTCGCCCGTGCGGCGCACGACCAGCACCTTGTCGACGCCTTCGGCCCGGCTGACGGCGTCGTCGACGGCGGGCTTGAGCGCGGAGGGCTTGCCGCGGCGGTAACCGCCGTCGGAGGTGATGACCAGCTTCGCGTCGGCGTCCTTGATGCGGGTGGCGATCGCGTCGGCGGAGAAGCCGCCGAAGACGACGGAGTGCGCGGCGCCGATCCGGGCGCAGGCGAGCATCGCGACGACGGCCTCGGGGATCATCGGCAGGTAGACGGCGACCCGGTCGCCCTTGCCGACACCGAGTTCGGTCAGCGCGTTCGCGGCGCGGCTGACCTCGTCCTTCAGCTCGGCGTAGGTGATGGCGCGGCTGTCACCGGGCTCGCCCTCGAAGTGGATGGCGACACGGTCGCCGTTGCCGGCCTCGACGTGCCGGTCCACGCAGTTGTACGCGACGTTCAGCTTGCCGTCGGCGAACCACTTCGCGAACGGCGGATTCGACCAGTCCAGCGTCTCGGTCGGCTCGGTGGCCCAGGTCAGCCGGCGGGCCTGCTCGGCCCAGAAGCCGAGCCTGTCAGCCTTGGCCTGCTCATACGCCTCCGCGGTGACATTGGCGTTCGCCGCCAGGTCGGCGGGCGGCGCGAACCTGCGCTCTTCCTTCAGCAGGTTGGCCAGGCTTTCGTTGCTCACGACATCTCCCTTTCCCAGGGTGTCCGTTGTGTCCCAGGCCACAGCTCATCAGACCGGGGGGCTCGGTGACAAGGGTCGACCCCAAATTGGTTTAGACCTATCGTCCGTCGCCGCTCCGGCCCGTCGGCCCTGTGGCGCGTCCTCGCCACGGGTGCGACCCGGCCGGCCCCCACAAGATCACACGAGGACTGACGCCCTGGCGGGCGGGGCCACACTCTGAGGCACGTGCGCCGCGGACACCGGGTTCACGGAACACCTCGCCCGGCACGGTCGTCTCTCTCGGACCGGCCGGGCGTGTCGTCGCGGGACCCCAGGCGAAAAAAAGGGGGAGATCGAGCAAGGGTGGCGGAGAGCGCAGGGGAAGGGGAGCGGCAGGCGTCAGGCACCGGGTGTGGTGTGCGGCCCCGCGGACCGGGGCCGCACACCATCGCCCCTCACGCCGGATGGCGCAGATCGTCCGCAGCGCCCACGTGACCGAAGAGCTCGGCCTCGTCGCCGTCGGCCAGCAGGTAGGCCTGTGCCTCACCGACGTGGAAGTACATCCCGTGCAGTTCGAGAGCGCCGTCGCGCAGCGCCCGCGCGACGGAGTCGTGCGCCCGCAGGTGCTCCAACTGCTGCACCACGTTGGTCAGGCAGAGCTGCTCCACCGTGTCGGCGGGCGCCCGCCCGGTGAGGCGCGGCTTCGGCCGGTGCTCGTCGGCCATCCGCTCCACGCTCGGCCGCCCGTGCCGCAGCCACCGCTTCAACGGCGTGAGGGCCCCTCCGGGCTCCGACGCCAGCAGCGCCTGCATGGCCCCGCATCCGGAGTGCCCGCACACGGTGATGGACCGCACCTTGAGCACGTCCACGGCGTACTCGATGGCGGCGGCCACCGAGTCGTCCCCGCTCTCCTCTCCCGGCAGCGGCACGAGGTTGCCCACGTTCCGCACGACGAAGAGGTCACCCGGACCACTGGAGGTGATCATCGATGTGACGAGCCGGGAGTCGGCACACGTCAGGAACAGCTGTGACGGCCGCTGTCCCTCCCGCGCGAGCCTGGCCAGCTCCTCGCGCACCAGGGGAGCGGTGTTCCGCTGGAACGCGCTGATACCGCGGGCCAGTTGGTGCCCGCTCGGCCGGGGCTCACCGGTCTCCTCGTCGCGCTCGCCGGAACGGGTGTCGGGCGAGGCGGACCCCATGGCGCTGGGATCCTCGCAGTGATGGTTCCGCCACGGCGTCCAGGGGCGGCAGCGGCAGTGCGCGGAGTCGGCCGGCTCGGCGATCCGGGTCCCGGCGCGCCCGGTGATCTCCACCGTGGCGCCTTGGGCGCTGTGCGCGCTCTGCCAGTCCTGCAGCGACTCGTACGCGGCGTGGTCCATGAACGAGCCGTCCAACTCCACGACGGTGTCGGCGCCGCGGGGGATGAGATGGAGGGCGCGGCTGAGTCGCGGCACCGCCAGGAACGTCAACTGGCCTCGTACGCGGACGTGATGGACTCCCCCCTTCTCTTCGTGCGTGATGCGGGTGCGGGTGAGGCGGTGCAGGGCGACACCGACGGCGACGGCGACCCCCAGCGCCACGCCCTCGAGGACCCCGAGGAACACGACGCCGAGCGTGGTGACGGCGTAGACCAGCACTTCGCGGTGGCGGGTGACCGTGCGGATGTGGTGCAGGGACACCATCTGGATGCCGACGGCCATCACCAGGGCGGCGAGCGATGCGAGGGGGATCAGCTCCAGGATCGGGACCATCAGCAGCGCGGCGACTACTACGAAAACGCCGTGCAGCATCGTGGAGTTCCGGCTCACGGCGCCTGCTTGGACATTCGCGGAACTGCGGACGGCCACACCGGCGACCGGCAGTCCACCGAGCGCGCCGGAGACGACGTTGGCGGCGCCCTGGCCGAGCAGTTCCCTGTCGAGGGCGGATCGGCCCACGCGGACCTGGAGTTCCGGGCGTGCGCTCACCAGCTTGTCCACCGCGACGGCACCGAGCAGCGATTGCACGCTGCACACCAGCGTCACGGTGAGGACGGCCGCGGCGACGCCGAGCACCGGGCCCTCGGGGAGTCCGGCCAGCGCGTGGCTGCTCCACGAGGGCAGGTCGACCCTGGGCAGGGTCAGTCCGGCGAGCGAGGCGGTCGCGGTGGCGCCGGCGACGGCGACCAGGGCGGCGGGCACCTTGCGCAGCAGTCGGCCGGTGCGCCCGGGCAGGCGCGGCCAGGCGAACAGGAGCACCAGCGTCAGAACGCTCATGGACACCGCCGCGGGCTGCATGCGCGCCACCTGGTCCGGCAGTCCGACGAGGTTGGCGAGGACGGAACTCTGGGGCACACCCCCGAGCACGATGTGCAGTTGGGCGACGGCGATGGTGACGCCGATGCCGGCGAGCATGCCGTGCACGATCGCGGGGCTGACCGCCAGTGCCGTCCGCGCGACGCGCAGGCAGCCGAGGCCGAGTTGGGTGAGGCCCGCGAGCACGGTGATGCCGCAGGTCGCGCGCCAGCCGTAGTGCTGGATCAGCTCGGCGGTGACGACCGTCAGGCCGGCGGCGGGGCCGCTCACCTGGAGCGCCGAGCCGCCGAGGCGCCCGGCCACGAGTCCGCCGACGGCGGCGGCGACGAGGCCCGCCTGAAGCGGTGCGCCGGTGGCGAGGGCGATGCCGAGGGACAACGGGAGGGCGATCAGGAAGACCGCGATCGAGGCCGACAGGTCCGCGCTCTCGATGCGGAATCGGCGGGGTGGGGTCGGTGGCGGGCTGTGGGGCTGGTGGGTGCGCGCGGGCCGAGTGGGGTCGGCGGCGCGAGTGGGGACGCAGGCAGACATGTTCCCGTCTCCTCCGGGGCAGCGCGGTCGCGGAACAGGTGGTCCCCCGTCCGATTGCGGCGGGGGGCGGGTCGCGGCCGTGGGTCACGGCGTGCAGCGGCGGGACTTTCAACGCTCGGTAAACGGATCGTAATGCAGGGTAAAGGGCTCATGCGGTAAATCGGAGCAAATGGGGCAGTAAATCACTCTCCGGGGTGAAGCAGTCTTTTGATCGGCTTGTCGTACTTATTCCTTCCCGGTCCCGTGAAACCTTGGCGGCGCCGTCGGCACTCAGCTGCACACCACCCCTGACGCCCTGACCAGGGTTGACCGACCGAGGAAAAGGAGGGCGGAGATGGCCGCCACCCAGAGGATCGCCGCGGGTGTAGCACTCGCCGCGGCCTGCGCCACGGCGCTCGCCGGTTGCGCGGGCGGTACCCCCCCTTCCCACGCCACGCACACCGTGAAGAAGGCGGAAGGCGCGCCCGCCCCCAAGACCGCGGTGCGCCTGATCGGTGACGGCTCCACCTCCTACACCGGGGCGCAGCCGCACCTGCCCCGCCCCGAGCGGCTGAAGCCCGGCCAGAAGCCGCCGCAGTTCGTGGTCTTCTCCTGGGACGGCGCAGGCGAGGACAGCCAGAAGCTCTTCTCCCACTTCCGGAAGATCTCCAAGGCCAACAACGCGACGATGACGTACTTCCTGAGCGGCGTGTACATGCTGCCGGAGGACAAGCGCGACCTGTACCGCCCGCCGCAGCACTCGGCCGGCAGCTCGGAGATCGGCTTCAACGACCAGCAGGGCATCGAGGACACCGTGAAGCAGCTGCGCGGCGCGTGGCTGGAGGGCAACGAGATCGGCACGCACTTCAACGGCCACTTCTGCGGCACCGAGGGCGGGGTCGGCCAGTGGTCGGTCGCGGACTGGAAGAGCGAGATCGCCCAGGCGAAGTCGTTCGTGAAGTCCTGGAAGACCAACACGGGCCTGAAGAAGGAATCGGCGCTGCCCTTCGACTACGACAAGGAACTCGTCGGCGCCCGCACCCCGTGTCTGGAGGGCCAGCAGAACTTCATGAAGGCCGCCCATCAACTGGGCTTCCGCTACGACACCAGCGGGGTCAACGACCAGCTCTGGCCGAAGAAGAAGGAGGGCCTGTGGGATCTGTCGATGCAGCTCGTGCCCTTCCCCGGCCACTCCTACGAGCAGCTCACCATGGACTACAATTTCATGGTCAACCAGTCGGGCACCCAGACCCAGGGTGACCCCGACAAGCAGCAGCTCTGGGGCGACCAGATGCGTGACGGCCTGCTCAAGGGCTTCGAGCGCGCCTACGACGGGAACCGCGCACCGTTGGTGATCGGCAACCACTTCGAGTCCTGGAACGGCGGCAACTACATGCGTGCCGTCGACGAGGTCGTCGAGCGCGTCTGCACCAAGGCCGAGGTCCGCTGCGTCTCCTTCCGGCAGCTCGCCGACTGGCTCGACGCCCAGGACCCGGCCACCGTCGCCAAGCTCCGCGGCCTCACGGTCGGTGAGGCTCCGAAGCAGGGCTGGGCGTCCTTCCTCTCCGGAAACCCCGCACCGGCCCCGAAGGGCGTCCCCGGCGCGCCGGCCCTCAAGCAGTAGCGGCGCGCCGGCCCGGACCGGCCCCCTCGCTCGTCCCCGAAGGAGCTGGGGCCGCCCGGCCGCTCAGGCCGTGGCCAGCGGACTCTCTCCGAGCACGAAGCCGGGGTCGATCTGCTCCGTCAGGTCCTCCCCGGTCCTGGTGTTGCCCCAACTCGCCGCGTTCTTCCGGTGGAAGTGCACCATCTGGCGCGTGTACCGGTCCCAGTCACGCAACTCGTACGTGGCGTCGGCGGCCGTCCTCAGGCAGGACAGTGAGTTCCTGTTGTCCTCCTCCAGGAGCTCGAACCGGGGCGGCCGGCCCTTCTCCATGGCGCGCACCCAGTCGGAGTGCCCGACCGTCACCAAGAGGTCGCCGCCGACTTCCGCGCGCAGGAAGTCGACGTCGTCCTGGCCCTGCACCTTGTTGCCGACGACCTTGAGGGTGACGCCGAAGTCCTGGGCGTACTCCTTGTACTGGCGATAGACGGAGACCCCCTTCCGGGTCGGCTCGGCGACGAGGAACGTGATGTCGAAACGGGTGAAGAGGCCGGACGCGAAGGAGTCGGAACCGGCCGTCATGTCCACCACGACGTACTCGCCGGGGCCGTCGACGAGGTGATTCAGGCAGAGCTCCACCGCGCCGGTCTTGGAGTGGTAGCAGGCGACTCCCAGATCGGCCTCGGTGAACGGGCCGGTGACCATCAAACGGATGGTGCCGCCGTCGAGTTCCACCGGCCGCGCGCAGGCGTCGTAGACCGGGTTGGTCTCGTCGACGCGCAGCAGCCGGGAACCCTGGCCGGGCGGAGTCGTCTTGATCATCGTCTCGGCCGAGGCGATGCGAGGATTGGAGCCGCGCAGGTAGTCCTTGATGAGGGGCAGCCGCTCGCCCATCGCGGGGAGGGCCGCGGCCTCCGTCTCCTCGAGGCCGAGTGCGGGTCCCAGGTGCTGGTTGATGTCGGCGTCCACGGCGACGACCGGAGCCCCCGAGGCGGCGAGGTGGCGGACGAAGAGCGACGACAGAGTGGTCTTGCCACTGCCGCCCTTCCCGACGAAAGCAATTTTCATGTTCACCAAGGGTAGTGCGTTGATCGCACTCCGTGTTTGCGCTGCGTGAAGAAGACCACTCCTTCGTGGGGTGTGGCCGCTCAGTGCGTAGGGTCGTACTCATGAGTACGACAGGTGCGACCGCCGATCCGCTCGCGGCTCTGGCCTCGCTTCCCGGGGTGGCCGAATCCGTGGAGTCCGTCCGCAAGGCCGTGGACCGGGTCTACGGGCACCGCATCATGCGGCGCCGCAGCAACGAGATCACGTCGGAGGCGGCGCTGCGCGGCGCGCGCGGTTCGGCGGCGGTGTCCGGCGCCGACTGGGCCCTCGAAGAGGTGCGTCGGCGGACCGACTTCAGTTCCGACGACGAGGCACGCACGGTCGGCGCGGCTCTGCGGCTGACCGCCGAGGCGGGACAACTCCTCTCCATCTGGCGGCAGTCGCCCCTCCGGGTGCTGGCCCGTCTGCATCTGGTGGCAGCGGCGGACCAGGGCGACGACACCGGCCGGCCGCGACAGCGCGGCGAGCGGGTCGATGAGCCCTTGGTGGAACTGCCGCTACCGGACGCGGACGAGGTCGCCGGCCGGCTCGAAGGCCTCTCGCAGCTGATCATTGCCGGTGGTTCGGCGCCCGCGCTGGTCACGGCGGCCGTCGTGCACGGTGAGCTGATCGCCCTGCGCCCCTTCACGTCCCGCAACGGGCTGGTCGCGCGCGCGGCCGAGCGCATCGTGCTGATCGGCAGTGGTCTCGACCCCAAGTCGATCTGTCCGGTGGAGGTCGGCCACGCGGAGCTGGGCCGCGCGGCCTATCTGACGGCGCTGGACGGCTATGTCTCGGGCACGCCGGAGGGCATGGCCGCCTGGATCGCCCACTGCGGCAAGGCTGTCGAGCTGGGCGCGCGGGAGTCCGCGGCGGTCTGTGAGGCGCTTCAGAGGGGCGCGGCCTAGCGAGGAGGCCGGCGCGGCCCGCGGGCCGGGAGACGGAAACACCCTGAACAGGGTTGCGGCGGTACGAGGTCTCGTACCGCCGCTGGCATGTTCACCGGGTTACCAAGCGTCCTCGGATGTTGCCCATCAGGTCGGGAACTTCGGCCCGTCACCTGGTGCGGCTGGCCCGTAATCGACGGGTCGACGTCGCGTGGGTGCTCGATGTTCATGCTCGGTCCGTGGGGCCTTGCTGCGTTCAAAGGTGATCCTCGCGGATGTCCTTGGTCTCGCGGGCCGTTAACCCCTTTGTACTCCTGGTCCCGAGGAAGCGGAACCCCTGGCCGCACTTCTTTACTTTTGGGTTCAAAGGCTGAGAAAAGGGGCGCTCGCGGGCTGCATGCGCACGCGTGGCGCTCACGGAGGGGCTGTCGCGAGACGCTTCAGGCCGCCGCTGGGCCGGGCGTTCACACCACCGAGGCGCGCCGCCGGCTCGCGTACCAGACGAGACCGGCCGTGGCCGCCGCCGCTCCTATCGCCGCCGCCGCGACCAGTGCCGGTCGGGGTGGTACGGACAGGTTGGGCAGCCGCTGCTTGAGGCGGACGGGGCGGTGGAAGTCGAGGATCGGCCAGGAGCGCGCGACCGCCTCGCGGCGCAGGGTGCGGTCGGGGTTCACGGCGTGCGGATGGCCGACCGACTCCAGCATCGGCACGTCGGTCGCCGAGTCGCTGTAGGCGTAGCAGCGGGAGAGGTCGTAGCCCTCGGACGCGGCCAGGTCCTTGATCGCGTCGGCCTTCGTCGGTCCGTACGCGTAGTACTCCACCTCACCCGTGAAACAGCCGTCCTCGCCCACGACCATCCGGGTCGCCACCACGCGGTCCGCGCCGAGCAGTTCACCGATCGGCTCGACCACCTCGGCCCCGGACGTGGACACGATCACGACGTCCCGCCCGGCGGTGTGGTGCTCCTCGATGAGGGAGGCGGCCTCGTCGTAGATGATCGGGTCGATGAGGTCGTGGAGCGTCTCGGCGACGATCTCCTTGACCTGCTGGACGTTCCAGCCGCGGCACATCGACGACAGGTACTTGCGCATCCGCTCCATCTGGTCGTGGTCGGCGCCGCCGGCCAGGAACACGAACTGGATGTACGCGGTGCGCAAGGCCGCCCTGCGGCTGATCAGTCCGCCTTGGTAGAACGACTTGCTGAACGTGAGCGTGCTCGACTTCGCAATGACCGTCTTGTCCAGGTCAAAGAAGGCGGCTGTACGAGGCAAGGAGTGGTTTTCCACAAGGTTGAGCATAGGGCCCACCATTCGGCGTAAGGTGAGGCGCGTGGGTTTGCCTGAGAAGGCTCTCGGGTACACCATGGAAGTCACGGATCGTTCGCGACCGTGCTAACCCGGTCCGGCTCCTCCCCCCCCGAGTCGGCCCGTGGGGACGACCCCCGCTCTCCCCCCCGGCGGGGGTCGTCGCATGTCCGGACGCGTTTTCTTCCCCTTCTGCGCGGCCTCGGAGCCTCTTCGGCACCGTTCAGGCCGCGCTTTTTTCATGACCATGATCCGTCACTGTGTGTAGTCGGCAGACTGCGCTGTGGAAGTCGTTGTGAGCTCATCGGTATGGGTGAAGGTGATATTCACAGCCACTGAGTTGTCCACAGTTTTCGACCAAGATCCACATGATTTCCGGGATCGCTGCACCGTGATTCCCACGCGCTCCGCTCGCCGCCAGTTCATGGCGGGTTCCGTTTGTCGGACGCGTTTGGCCGGTTCGTATCGGCCGTTCATATGGAGGCCGCTCGCCGGTTCTCCATACGGGCGGGAATCACGGGGTCCTGGAGGGCCCCGCGCAAGAAGCAGCGAAGGGGGCTGGAGATCGTGGCGGGAGCCATCACACATGACCGGCCGCCCACCGCCGAGGGGCGGCAGGGCGGACCGTTGATCGTCACCGAGGACGCCGAACTGCTCGACGACCTGTTGCGCCTGTGCGCGGCGGCGGGAGCGCGGCCCGAGGTCCATCACGGGATTCCGGAACGCAGGGACAGCTGGGAGGCGGCACCCCTCGTCCTGGTCGGCGACGACGCGGCTCTGCGGGTGCGCGGGGCCTCCCGGCGAAGGGGAGTGGTGCTGGTCGGCCGGGACCAGGACGATTCCGGAGTCTGGCGACGAGCCGTCGAGATCGGGGCCGACCACGTCCTGATGCTGCCGGACGGCGAGCAATGGCTGGTCGACCGCATCGCCGACGTGGCGGAAGGGATCGGCAGGCCCGCCCTCACCGTCGGCGTCCTCGGCGGGCGCGGGGGTGCCGGCGCGTCCACGCTGGCCTGCGCACTCGCCCTCACGTCGGCGCGCCAGGGCAGGCGCACCCTGCTCGTGGACGCGGATCCCCTGGGCGGCGGACTCGACGTACTCCTGGGGGGTGAGGCGGCCGAGGGACTGCGCTGGCCGGCGTTCGCCGCCTCCCGCGGCAGGGTCGGCGGCGGCGCCCTGGAGGAGTCGCTGCCCGAACTGCACGCACTCCGTGTCCTCAGCTGGGACAGGGGTGACGCGGTCACCATCCCGCCGCGAGCGGTACGAGCGGTCCTGGCCGCCGCCAGGCGACGTGGCGGCGCGGTCGTCGTCGACCTGCCCCGCCGCATCGACGAGGGCGTCGCCGAGGTCCTCTCCCAGCTCGATGTGGGGGTTCTGGTGGTCCCGGGCGATCTGCGCGCCATCGCGGCGGCCGGGCGGATGGCGTCCGCGGCAGGCATGGTCCTGCGCGATCTGCGGGTGGCGGTGCGGGGCCCGTTCGCTCCGGGACTGGACGACCGCGAGGTCGCTCGACTGCTCGACCTGCCCCTGGTGGGCGAAGTACCCGAAGAGCCCTCCCCGTTGGACGGCGGGCCACCGCCCGGGAGCGTGGCCCGGGGGCCGCTGGCCCGGTTCTGCACGGCCTTCTGGGAGCGGATTCCGGTCGAAGGAGGGGGCGTATGAGCTGGGACGCGACCACAGGTATGGGCTGTGGAGTGGGCCTGGATGGGCGAACGGGCGGTGAGCTGCAGGACCCGCGCCAGGGCTTGCCGTACGGGCGTAGGGACGCGCGGGACGGGCCTGAGCACGCTGTGCGACCGGGGACATCGGGCGCGCGGGACGGAGGCGGGAGAGAAACGTACGGGCGTCGAAAGACCGGGGCGACGGATGCGAGGGGCGTACCCGGAGGCTTCCTGACCGGCCGGGCGGAGGCGTGGTCCGGGGCTGCCGGGACGTTCGGCGCACCGGGGGAGACATGGCCGGGGGCCGACGAGCCCGCGGAGTTGCTGGACGGGGTGCGGCAGTGGCTCGCCGAGAGTGGTGCCGAACCCACCCCGGCGAGGGTGGCGCAGGCGCTGCGTGCGCAGGGCCGGGTGCTCGGGGACGCCGAAGTCCTCGGCGCTGCAGAGCGGTTGCGGTCGGAGCTGGTGGGCAGCGGCCCACTCGAACCGCTGCTCGCCGACCCGTCGGTGACCGATGTCCTGGTGTCGGCACCCGACCGGGTGTGGGTGGACCGGGGTGGTGGCCTGGAGCTCACGTCCGTGTCCTTCCCGGACGCGGCGGCCGTACGGCGGCTCGCCCAACGCTTGGCGGCCGTGGCGGGCCGAAGGCTGGACGACGCCCGGCCGTGGGTGGACGCCCGACTGCCCGACGGGACCCGACTGCACGCGGTGCTGCCACCGGTGGCCGTCGGCTCCACCTGTCTCTCCCTGCGCGTCGTGCGGCCGCGTGCGTTCACGCTCGACGAACTGGTCGCGGCGGGGACGGTGCCACCCGGCGGGGACCGAGTGCTCAGAGCGCTGCTGGACGCCCGGTTGTCCTTCCTCATCAGCGGAGGCACCGGGTCGGGGAAGACGACCTTGCTCAGCGCGCTGCTGGGTCTCGTGGGTCCCGGGGAGCGGATCGTGCTTGCCGAGGACTCGGCGGAACTGCGGCCCGAACATCCGCACGTGGTGCGCCTGGAGGGGAGGCCGGCCAATCAGGAGGGCGTCGGGCTCGTCGCGCTCCAGGACCTGGTCCGGCAGGCCCTGCGGATGCGCCCGGACCGGCTGGTCGTCGGTGAGGTGCGTGGTCCGGAGGTCGTCTCACTGCTGGCGGCCCTGAACACGGGCCACGAAGGAGGCTGCGGCACCGTCCACGCGAACGCGGCGGCGCAGGTCCCGGCCCGCCTGGAGGCGCTGGGTACCGCGGCCGGGCTCGACCGGGCGGCTCTGCACAGCCAGTTGGCGGCGGCCCTGTCCGTGGTGCTGCACCTCGTCCGGGACCGGGCGGGCCGGCGCCGGATCGCCGAGGTGCACGTCCTCGAACGCGACCCGTCGGGGCTGGTGGTCACCGTGCCGGCCCTCAGGTGGGGCGAGGACGCCTTCGTGTACGAGCGCGGCTGGGAGCGGCTGCGGGGGCTGCTTCGGGATGGCGGGCAAGGCCGGCATGGACCGATTCGCATCGACGCGCGGGGAGTTGACGGGGTCGAAGGAGCTGCGAGAACAGCGAGGACCCCTGTGGCAGCAGGACGAGAAGCGGGCGCGACCGCGCCCGGAGGCCGGGACACGAACGGGGAGTGGGATGGCGATCGGTGAGACGGCCGATGTGTACGTGAGTGCCGTCATGGTGTGTGCGGGGGTCGCGGCCTGGCTGATGAGCGAGCGGGGCGCGGGAGCACGCAGGGCGCGGCTCTTGCTCGCGGGCGGTGGGGTCGATGGGGCCGGTCCGCCTCATCAGGAGCGGGTCGGCGCCGTGTTGAGGCGACTGCGAGCACGGATGCGGCCGGAAGCCTGGTCGCTGGTGGCCGGGTTGGTGATCGCGATGATCGGCTCCTCGGTGGTGCCTCTCCTCCTGGGGGCGGCCGGAGTCCCCCTGCTGGGACGGGTGAGGCGGGCGTCGGAGGCCCGGCGGGAGCGGGAGCGGCGCGGCGACGCGGTGATCGCCCTGTGCGGTGCTCTCGCCGGTGAGGTGCGGGCCGGCCGGCAGCCGGGCGAGGCGTTGCTGGGAGCGGCGCGCGACTCGGAAGGGCTCGGTGGCGGGCAGCCGGTGGTGTTGGCGGCGGCCCGGTTCGGCGGGGATGTGCCGGGTGCGCTCACCGAGGCGGCGCGTCAGCCTGGCGCCGACGGTCTGGTGGGACTCGCCGCGTGCTGGCGCGTCGCCGTGGACCGGGGTGCGGGACTCGCCGCGGGGCTGGACCGGCTGGAGGGCGCGTTGCGCGCGGACCGCGATCAAAGAGCGGACATGCGAGCGCAGTTGGCGGGTTCGCGTTCGACGGCCTCGATGCTCGCCGGCCTGCCGGTTCTCGGCCTCCTGCTCGGCACGGCGCTCGGCGCCGATCCGCTGCACGTGTTGCTGCACACGGGGCCCGGGCTGGGGTGCCTGCTGGTCGGAGGGGTGCTGGAGGGCGTGGGCCTGTGGTGGGCGCTACGGATCGTTCGAGGAGCGGAGACGGCATGAGCGAGGAAGTTGTCCACAGGTTGGGGGCGGTGGTGTGCGGGGTGCTCCTGCTCGGATCGTTCGCCCGGTGGATCGGGGCGGCGCGGCGCGAGCGAGGGATGCGCGGACGGCTGGCCGTCCTGCTCGCCCTGGAGGCGCCTCCACCACGCCGGCGTTTCGACATCGGCGCATTCGGTCGCAAGTGGTTGCCCGTGCCGGCGGCGGTGTGTGCCGGCTGGATCCTGATCGGCGGTCTCGGCGGGGCTCTGGTGGGCCTGGCGGGCGGCTTCGGGATCCGGTGGTGGCGGGAGCGGAAGTCGCGGAGGGCGGCCACGGATCTCGTCGAGTACGACGAAGCTCTGGCCGCCCGGCAACTCCCGCTTGCCGCCGACCTGGTGGCTGCCTGTATCGCGGCAGGCGCGAGTCCGGTGACGGCGGCGCAGGCGGTGGGTGAGGCCTTGGGTGGACCGGTGGGTGAGCGGCTGGCACGGGGTGCGGCGGAGGTGCGGCTCGGGGGTGAACCGGCCGAGGCGTGGAAGAGGTTGGCGTCGATACCGGGTGCCCAGGGGCTGGCGCGGCTGCTGGAGCGGGCGGGTGACTCGGGTGTGCCCGCGGCCGTACCGGTCGGGAGGCTCGCGGCGGAGGCCCGCGCCGAGTGGGGTCGCACGGCGACGGCACGGGCACGCCGGGCGGCCGTCATGGTCACCGCGCCCGTGGGGTTGTGCTTTCTCCCCGCGTTCCTCGCGATCGGTGTGCTGCCTGTGGTGATCGGGCTGGCCGGCGGGCTGCTGAAAGGGGGCGCCGGCTGACGGGACGGCGGTGACTTACGAAGACAGGTGGGCCGCATCACGGGGGCCACACGGCAGGCAGGGTTCGACCTTACGGGGGTTGGAATGCGCAGGACGGTACGGGTTCTGAGGCGAGGACGTGCGCGGACGCGGGCGTGGATGCTCGCACGGCTGGTGCGCAGGGACGCGGGGATGGTCACGTCCGAGTACGCGGTCGGAGTCATCGCGGCGGTGGCCTTCGCGGCCGTGCTCTACAAGGTGGTGACGAGCGGGCAGGTCAGCGAGGAACTGCAGGGCATCGTGGGGCGGGCACTCAATGGCCAGACGTGAATGGGGCCGGCGCGCCGTCCTGTTGAGGTCGAGCGGTGCCGGTGGGGACGGCGGTTTCGTGACCGCCGAGGCGGCGGTGGTACTGCCCTCGCTGGTACTGGTCGGGATCGCGCTGGTCTGGGCCCTGCTCGCCGCGTCCGCGCAGATCCAGTGCGTGGACGCGGCGAGGGCGGGTGCCCGGGCGGCGGCCCGCCAGGACTCACCGGAAGCGGTCGTGGCGACGGCTCGGCGGGCGGCCCCCGCCGGCGCGAAGGTCACGGTGAGCCGCGAGGCGGACCTGGTCAGGGTGACGGTCGACGCACGGACGCCGGGACCTACAGAGCTGTCGCTGGGGGTCGGCGACGAGGCGGTGGCGCTGGCGGAGGAGACGGTGGGGGTGAGCGGGCGATGAGGAGGCGGAGCGCCTGGTGGGACGGGCGCCGGATGCGAAACGCAACAAGGGGTGACGAGAGCAGGGACAGGGACTGGGAGTGGGACAGAGGTCAGGGCCGGGGTCGGGGTCGGGGTCGGGGAAAGTCGCGGAGAGGAATGTTCTCCGACCGGGGGTCGGCCACCGTGTGGACGGTCGGCGCGATGGCCGCGCTCTGCGCCGTGTTCGCTGTGGTGCTGGCGATGGGACACGCCGCCGTGGCACGGCACCGGGCGGCAGGGGCAGCCGATCTGGCGGCCCTCGCCGCGGCCGACCACTGGAGCGACGGCGGAAAGGCGGCCTGCGCCCGCGCGGACCGGGTGGCTCGGGAGCAGAACGCGCGGCTCGTCCGGTGTGCGGTCGAGGGCGAGATCTCGGACGTGACGGCGGCGTCGGAGGACGGACTGTTCACATCCGAGGCCAGGGCACGGGCGGGACCGCCGGGGACGGAAGCCGCCGGTCCGCCGGATACCGAAGCATCGGTACCGCCGGGGGTGGAGTCCGCCGGAGCGGCGGAGGTCCCTGCGCGGGCAGAGGGGCCGCGACCGTCGAGGGCAGCGGCATCTGGGCAAGCCGATGCGTTCAAGGAGGCGGAGGGACCCGCGGGGTCGGAGGTGCCCACGGAGCCGAGGCGGAGAGCGCCCGCCGGGCCGGAGGGAGTGGCACCCGCAGGGGCCGAGGTTTCTGCGGGGCGGAAGGCATCTACGACGTCGCGGTCGATGGCGGCTGTGCTGCCGGAGGAAGCGGGACCGGTGGGGCTTCCCGCATCGCTGAGGTCGGAGAGACATACGGCGCTCGCGGCGAGACGTACGAGGCCGTGACGAGCCGCGAGCGGTCCCGCGCGGCGGGCGGTGTCACCCTTCCGGCGCAGCCCGCAGGAGTTCTGTCTCGTCCGGCGCGGACCGGAGGAGCTCGGTGAGGAGGCGTACGGCGCCTCGCTTGTGCAGGGGGTCGTTGCCGTTGCCGCACTTGGGGGACTGGATGCAGGAGGGGCAGCCGGCGTCGCACTCGCAGGAGGCGATGGCCTGGCGGGTGGCGGTGAGCCAGGAACGGGCCGTGTGGAAGGCGCGCTCGGCGAACCCGGCGCCGCCCGGGTGGCCGTCGTAGACGAAGACGGTGGGCAGCAGCGTGTCCGGGTGGAGGGGCACCGAGACGCCGCCGATGTCCCAGCGGTCGCAGGTGGCGAAGAGCGGCAGCATGCCGATCGACGCGTGTTCGGCGGCGTGCAGTGCGCCGCCGAGGATCTCCGGGTTGATCCGGGCCGCGTCCAGTTGGTCCTCGGTGACCGTCCACCAGACGGCGCGCGTACGGAGTGTGCGGGGAGGGAGGTCGAGCTTGGTCTCGCCGAGCACTTCGCCGGTGATGAGACGTCGACGGAGGAAGGAGACGACCTGGTTGGTGACTTCGACGGAGCCGTAGCACAACCGTCCCTCGCCCCAGGGGACTTCGACGTCGGTCTCGAGGACGGCGATGGAGGTGGTGTCGCGGGCGACCGTCGAATACGGGGGGCTGGCCTCCTCGACCAGGGCGACGGAGTCCTCCAGGTCCAGTTTGCGCACCAGGTATGTGCGGCCCTGGTGCAGGTGGACGGCGCCCTCGTGGACCGCGGTGTGCGCGGCGCCCGCGTCGACCGTGCCGAGCAGCCGCCCGGTGCCGGACTCGACGACCTGGATCGGGGTGCCGCCCTCGCCGCGGATGTCGGTCAGGTCGGCGGCCCGTTCGCGGCGCGTCCAGTGCCAGGCCGTCGCCCGGCGGCGCAGCAGCTTCGCGGCCTCCAGCTGTGGCAGCAGATCGGCGGTGGCGGGGCCGAAGAGTTCGAGGTCGGCGTCCGTCAGGGGGATCTCGGCCGCCGCGGCGCACAGGTGCGGGGCGAGGACGTACGGGTTGTCGGGGTCGAGGACGGTGGATTCAACCGGTTGGTCGAACAGGGCCTCGGGATGATGGACGAGGAAGGTGTCCAGCGGGTCGTCGCGGGCGACGAGGATGGCCAGCGCGCCCTGCCCGGAGCGGCCGGCGCGGCCCGCCTGCTGCCAGAGCGAGGCGCGGGTGCCGGGGTAGCCGGCGATGACGACGGCGTCGAGGCCGGAGATGTCGACGCCGAGTTCGAGGGCGGTGGTGGCGGCGAGGCCGAGGAGCTCGCCGGAGTGCAGGGCGCGCTCCAGGGCGCGGCGTTCCTCGGGGAGGTAGCCGCCCCGGTAGGCGGCGACGCGCCGGGCGAGGGATCGGTCGACCTCGGCGAGGCGTTCCTGGGCGATGACCGCGATCAGCTCGGCGCCACGCCGGGACCGTACGAAGGCGATCGATCGCATGCCCTGGACGGTGAGGTCGGTGAGGAGATCGGCCGTTTCGGCAGTTGCCGTACGCCGGACGGGTGCACCTTTCTCGCCGTGCAGTTCGGTGAGTGGAGGCTCCCAGAGGGCGAACACCAGTTCCCCGCGAGGGGAGGCGTCGTCGGCGACCTCGACGACGGGGAGGCCGGTCAGGCGGCGGGCCGCGACGGAGGGCTCGGCGGCGGTCGCGGAGGCCAGCAGGAAGACGGGGGAGGCGCCGTAGCGGGCGCACAGGCGGCGCAGTCGGCGCAGCACCTGGGCGACGTGGGAGCCGAAGACACCGCGATAGGTGTGGCACTCGTCGATGACGACGTAGCGCAGGGAGCGCAGGAAGGAGGCCCAGCGGGGGTGGGAGGGCAATATCCCGCGGTGCAGCATGTCGGGGTTGGTCAGGACGTAGTTGGCGTACTGACGAACCCACTCGCGTTCTTCGAACGGCGTGTCGCCGTCGTACACGGCCGGGCGGATCGCATTGCCCAGTGGTTGTGAAAGTTCCTTCACGGAACGGCGCTGATCGGCTGCGAGGGCCTTCGTGGGGGCCAGGTACAGGGCGGTGGCTCCCCGGCCGTTCGGCGCCTCGGAGCCGTCCAGGAGGGCCGTGAGGACCGGGACGAGGTACGCCAGGGACTTGCCGGAGGCGGTCCCCGTCGCGACGATCACCGATTCGCCGTCCAGGGCGTGCTCGGCGACGCGTGCCTGGTGGGCCCACGGGTGTTCGATGCCCGCGGCCTGCACCGCGGCGATGACCTCGGAACGGATCCGGTCCGGCCAGACGGCATGGCGACCCGCTCGCGGGGGCAAGTGCTCCGTATGAGTGATGCGCGAAGCCCGGCTCGGTCCCGAGGCGAGCCGGTCCAGGACGGTGCTCGGCGAGGGGCGGGACGCTGTGTCCGTCGAGGATCGATCGGATCGGTGATTCTTGGCCATCGGCATCGAGTGTGTCACTGGCGTGACGGACAATGGACCCAAGGCGTCGTGCACGCCTGCCGGTAAGTGATTGAATGCCATCGCGGCTGGCGAACCGTCCCGGGGGCTCTGCCGAGGTGTCCCATGGGGCGACCGCTCGATAGCAAGGTGCTGGAGGATCCGTGGACCTGTCCCTGTCGACTCGCAATGTGTCCGGCCCTAATGGCGACCGTACGGTCGTCGAGGTCGGCGGCGAAATCGATGTATATACCGCGCCCAAGCTGCGCGAGCAGCTGGTCGAGCTGGTGAACGACGGCAGCTTCCACCTCGTCGTCGACATGGAGGGCGTGGACTTCCTCGACTCCACCGGTCTCGGCGTGCTGGTCGGCGGCCTGAAGCGCGTCCGTGCCCACGAGGGCTCGCTGCGTCTGGTCTGCAACCAGGAGCGCATTCTGAAGATCTTCCGTATTACCGGTCTCACCAAGGTGTTCCCGATTCACACCTCGGTGGAGGAGGCGGTCAACGCGACCGACTGACCACCGGTCTCCCGGGTTCCGGCCCGGGCTCGAGAAGTGGGAGGCCGGGCCGCGGCCCGGCCTCCTGACAGCACGCCCGTAGTTCAGAGGGGGATGCATGGCCACCGTTGAACTCCGCTTCAGCGCGCTGCCCGAGCACGTCAGGACCGCCCGACTGGTGGCGGCAGCGGTGGCGCGCAGGGCCGGAGTGGACGAGGCCGTACTCGACGAGGTCAGGCTCGCTGTCGGCGAGGCCTGTTCTCGTGCCGTCGGGCTGCACCAGAGCGGTGGCATCTCGGCGCCGGTGCATGTGTCGCTGATCGAGGAGGAGAAGCAGTTCTCCATCGAGGTCGGTGACGAGGCGCCCGGTTCGGTGCCCGGTGGAGCGGCGTCCGGCGCCGCTTCCGGCGGTCCGGACGTGGAGACCGAAGAGGACGAGATGGGCCTCGCGGTCATCAGCGGTCTCGTGGACGACGTGGAAGTCATCGCCGGAGAGCACGGCGGACTGATCAGGATGAGCTGGCCCACCACGCCGCCGGCCGTGGCTCTTACCTGACAACCGCCTCTCTTTTTCCTTGCCCCGAAGGGCCCTACTCGGTGGGGCCCTTCGGCATGTCCGGGGTCCCGCACGGCGCCCCCGCCCCACCCGGTCCGTGGTTCCCCTCGGGACCCTTCTTCCACGTCCGAGGCTCGCGGAGCGTCGGTGCGCGATCAGTACGCGATCCGCGGGGCGACCATATGGGTGATCGATTACGGCGTTTCGTGAATTCATTCACGATCAGCCGCGTGATATCTGGATCACGCGCGAATGGCTCAGGGGCATTACTGCATTCGGGTCCTGTGGCGCCCGACGATCATTTGCTGAAGAGTACGTGAAGATTAATTCCGCTTACCGCACACTGTTTTGATCAGGTTCCGGTACCTACAATCCGTCCACATCTTGAGCTCAGCCCAAGCGTCAAGGAGGACGAATGGCGGGGCTTTCTACCCCTCAGCAGTTTGACCACCCCACAACCCTCGCAGCCGCCGTACTGACGGACGGAAACCGCCTCATCGTGGTGGTCATCGCCGTCGTCGCGCTGGCGGCGCTCGTGGTCGCCGGGATCCTGGTGCGCCAGGTTCTCGCGGCCGGCGAGGGAACCGACAGCATGAAGGAGATCGCGAAGGCGATCCAGGAGGGTGCCAATGCCTACCTGGGACGCCAGATGCGCACGCTCGGCGTATTCGCCGCCGTGGTGTTCTTCCTGCTCATGCTGCTTCCCGCGGACGACTGGAATCAGCGCGCCGGGCGATCGATCTTCTTCCTGATCGGCGCGGCGTTCTCGGCGACCACCGGCTATATCGGTATGTGGCTCGCCGTTCGGAGCAATGTCCGCGTGGCCGCCGCCGCGCGAGAAGCGACCCCGGCAGAGGGTGAGCCCGAAAAGGATCTCACCGCGGTCTCGCACAAAGCCATGAAGATCGCTTTCCGTACCGGTGGCGTCGTCGGCATGTTCACGGTGGGGCTCGGTCTGCTGGGCGCCTCCTGTGTGGTGCTCGTGTACGCGGCCGACGCGCCGAAGGTCCTGGAGGGCTTCGGTCTCGGTGCGGCACTGATCGCCATGTTCATGCGTGTCGGCGGCGGCATCTTCACCAAGGCCGCCGACGTCGGCGCCGACCTGGTCGGCAAGGTCGAGCAGGGCATTCCGGAGGACGACCCCCGTAATGCCGCGACCATCGCGGACAACGTGGGCGACAACGTCGGCGACTGCGCCGGTATGGCCGCCGACCTCTTCGAGTCGTACGCCGTCACGCTCGTCGCCGCGCTGATCCTCGGCAAGGTCGCGTTCGGTGACGCCGGGCTCGCGTTCCCGCTGATCGTGCCCGCGATCGGCGTCCTCACCGCGATGGTCGGCATCTTCGCGGTGGCGCCCCGCCGCTCGGACCGCAGCGGCATGTCCGCGATCAACCGTGGGTTCTTCATCTCCGCGGTGATCTCACTGGTGCTGGTCGCCTTGGCCGTCTACGTCTATCTGCCCGGCTCCTACGGCGAGCTGGACGGGGTCACGGACGCGGCGATCAAGGCCAAGGGCGGTGATCCGCGCGTCCTCGCGGTCATCGCCGTCGCGATCGGCATCGTGCTGGCCGCGCTGATCCAGCAGTTGACCGGCTACTTCACCGAGACCAGCCGCCGTCCCGTCCGGGACATCGGCAAGAGTTCCCTGACCGGCGCGGCCACCGTCGTCCTCGCCGGCATCTCCATCGGTCTCGAATCGGCGGTCTACACCGCCCTGTTGATCGGGCTCGGCGTCTACGGCGCGTTCCTGCTCGGTGGTACGTCGATCATGCTGGCGCTGTTCGCGGTCGCGCTCGCCGGAACCGGTCTGCTGACCACCGTCGGCGTCATCGTCGCGATGGACACCTTCGGGCCGGTCTCCGACAACGCGCAGGGCATCGCCGAGATGTCCGGCGACGTCGAGGGAGCGGGCGCGCAGGTGCTCACCGACCTGGACGCCGTCGGCAACACCACCAAGGCCATCACCAAGGGCATCGCCATCGCCACCGCGGTCCTCGCCGCCTCGGCCCTCTTCGGCTCGTACCGTGACGCGATCACCACGGCGGCGAGCGACGTGGGCGAGAAGGTCTCCGGACCGGGCGCGCCGATGAACCTGATGATGGACATCTCGCAGCCCAACAACCTGGTGGGTCTCATCGCCGGCGCCGCGGTCGTCTTCCTCTTCTCGGGGCTGGCGATCAACGCGGTGTCGCGGTCGGCGGGCGCCGTGGTCTACGAGGTGCGACGGCAGTTCCGCGAGCACCCCGGGATCATGGACTACAGCGAGAAGCCCGAGTACGGGCGCGTCGTCGACATCTGCACCAAGGACGCGCTGCGCGAACTGGCCACCCCAGGTCTGCTCGCGGTACTCACGCCGATCGCCATCGGGTTCACGCTCGGCGTCGGGGCGCTCGGCTCGTTCCTCGCGGGCGCGATCGGCACCGGCACGCTCATGGCCGTCTTCCTCGCCAACTCCGGCGGGGCCTGGGACAACGCCAAGAAGCTCGTCGAGGACGGGCACCACGGCGGCAAGGGCAGCGAGGCCCACGCCGCCACGGTGATCGGCGACACGGTCGGTGACCCCTTCAAGGACACGGCGGGTCCGGCGATCAACCCGTTGCTGAAGGTCATGAACCTGGTGTCGCTGCTGATCGCTCCGGCCATCGTCAAGTTCTCGTACGGCGACGACAAGAGCGTCGGCGTACGGGTGTTCATCGCGATCCTCGCCTTCCTCGTGATCGCGGGCTCCGTCTACATCTCCAAGCGGCGCGGGATCGCCATGGGGGACGAGGAGGACGACACCGACGGGGTCGCCAAGTCGGCGGATCCGGCGGCGGTTTCGTAGCTCACGGACGCGCCCCCGACAGGGCACGGGCTCGAGTGCCTGGTCGGGGCGAGGTCAACGGGCGGGCGTACGGCGTGTGTTGACACGTCGCACGCCCGCCCTGTGTGTGTTCACTTCGCGGCCGTGAGCCTTCTCTCGCTTGGTGCAAATGGCTTCAATAAGTGTCTTAGCGGACATTCGGCGTGCTGGTGTCGCCCACTTGGCGTGTATGTTCCGGGGCCGAGAGCCATGGAAGGGACCAAACCGGTGAACAAGAAGCTCGCGGCCGCACTGTCCGGCGGTGCGGTACTGGTACTCGCGCTGTCCGGATGCAGCAGCGACGACGGCAACGACAAGCTGGACTCCTGGGCCAAGCAGGTCTGTGACGCGGTGAAGCCGCAGGCACAGAAGATCGAGGACGCGAACGCCGCGATCCAGAAGCAGACCTCGGACAACAGCACGCCGGAAGCCGTCCAGAAGACGGACGCAAAGGCCTTCCAGGACATGTCCGACGCCTACGAGGCGATCGGTACCGCGGTCGACAACGCGGGACCGCCGGACGTCGACGACGGCAAGACGAAGCAGACCAACGCGGTCAAGGAACTCAAGGGCATCTCCACGTCGTACGCCGACCTGAAGAAGCAGGTCGACAAGCTCGACACCAAGGACCAGGCCAAGTTCGCCGACGGTCTCAAGGACGTCGCCACCCAGCTCGACAAGCTGAGCCAGAGCGGGAACGACGCGCTGAAGAAGCTGGAGGAGGGCGACGTGGGCAAGGCGATGTCCCAGCAGGAGAGCTGCAAGACCGCCTCGGGAAGCCCGGCGGCCACCAAGGGCTGAGCCGGCCGCGGTCGACCTGATGAGCCTCGGAATCCCGGTGGCCACCAGGGACTGACCTCGCCCGACCCCGTACGGCGGACGCCTTCCGCGCGCCGACACGCCGAGAGCCCGGTGCTCTCGGCGTGCCGCGTTCGGTGGCGCCTTCGGTCCCGCCTTCGGCCGGAGGGCCCGGCCGGGTTGTCCACAGGCGCCGGCAGCGCTCTGTCCACAGGTGTGGGTGCCCGCGGACGACAGCGGACACAATGGAGGCGTGAGTCACAGCAGCCTGTCACCCTTGCCCTCGTCCGACCGCGCCGACGTCGCCGCCCGGCTCCGGAGCGCCCTGCTCGGCGCCGCCTTCACCGCCGACGGACTCCTCGACCTGCTCGGCGCCCCCGCCTACGCGGCGCTGGCGCGCAGCGAGACCGTGCCCGCCCTCCGGGCGACCCGGGGCGACACACCGCTGGAGACACTCGTCCGGCTGTTCCTGCTCCAGCAGCCCGTGCCCCGCGCGCGAGTGGCCGGCGTCCTGCCCGTCGACGACGCCCTGGAGAGCGGCTGGCTGACCCCGGCCGGCGCGGATGAGGTGGCGGCGACCGTCGACATCCGCCCGTACGGCGGACTCGACGGCGAGGACTGGTTCATCGTGTCCGACCTCGGGTGCGCCGTCGGTGGCGCCGGTGGCATCGGCAGCCGGGAGGAAGGTGTCGTCCTCGGTGTGGGCGGCGCCTCCACGACGCTGGCGGGCATCACCGTCCGCACACCCGTCGACTCCGCGCTCGACCTCGGCACCGGCTCCGGGATCCAGGCCCTGCACGTAGCGCAGCACGCCACACGCGTGACGGCGACCGACCTGAACCCCCGTGCCCTGCACATCACCGCGCTGACCCTCGCCCTCTCCGGCGCGCCCGCGGCCGACCTGCGCGAGGGCTCGCTCTTCGAGCCGGTCCACGCCGACGAGACGTACGACCTGATCGTGTCGAACCCGCCCTTCGTCATCTCGCCCGGCGCCCGCCTCACGTACCGCGACGGCGGCATGGCCGGGGACGATCTGTGCCGCACGCTCGTTCAGCAGGCGGGGGACCGGCTGAACGAAGGGGGATACGCCCAGTTCCTGGCCAACTGGCAGCACCTGGAGGGCGAGGACTGGCAGGACCGGCTGCGCTCCTGGGTGCCGCGTGGCTGTGACGCGTGGATCGTGCAGCGGGAGGTCCAGGACGTCACGCAGTACGCGGAGTTGTGGCTGCGCGACGCCGGAGACCATCGTTCCGACCCGGCGGAGTACCAGGCGCTCTACGACGCGTGGCTCGACGAGTTCGAGGCGCGCAAGGTGAAGGCCGTCGGCTTCGGCTGGATCACCCTGCGCAGGGCGTCCGCCGCCGAGCCGTCGATCACCGTCGAGGAATGGCCGCACTCGGTGGAGCAGCCGCTCGGTGAGACCGTGCGCGCGCACTTCGAACGGGTCGACTATCTGCGGGCGCACGACGACGCGGGCCTGCTCGCCGGGCACTTCAGGCTGGTGACGGAGGTCGTGCAGGAGCAGGTCGGGCTGCCCGGCGCCGAAGACCCGGAGCATGTGGTGCTGCGTCAGCACCGCGGGATGCGCAGAGCCACCAAGGTGGACACGGTCGGCGCGGGCTTCGCCGGTGTGTGCGACGGCACGCTGAGCGCCGGTCGGATCCTCGACGCCATCGCTCAACTGGTCGACGAGGATCCGGTGTTGCTGCGCGACCGGACGCCCGCACAGATCCGGCTGCTGGTGGAGCAGGGGTTCCTGGAGCCGGTCGAGTAGCGGGGAAGCGGTACGGGCGAACGTTCCGGACCTGGCGGGGCGGCCGCGCCCGGCCGCCCGGGGCGTGGAACCGGCCAACCTCCGCGGGGTCGGTTGGTGCGGGTGGGCCGAGCCCGCGGGTGCCGAGCGGCGGTCAGCCGGTCGGTCGCCACGCCGGGTACTACGGCCTGCGACGGGCGACGGGCTTACGGGTGGCGGGGCTCACGCCCGGGCGTGGCGAGGCTCGGTCGAGGACCGCACGGGGCGTGGGCGAGGCTCGGTACGGGCGTGGTCGAGCCCGGCACGGGACGGCGGTCGCCCTGCGTTCACCGTGAGTTCGTACCTGCGTCGCCGGGGCGTGTCAGCCTCCCGAGTCCGGGGCTCGGGGCGGAGGGGCAGATCCATGGAAAGCGGACCGACGATCTTCACGGGGGTGGTGTTCGCCCTGTTCGGGGGCGGGCTGCTGGCCTGGACCGGGATCAGGCTGCGGCAGGGCGAGCCGGTGGCCCACGGTGTGAACCGCGTCGCATCGGCGACCCTCGCGGCGCTCGCCGGAGCGGTGGCGCTCGTGGTCGGAATATGGTGCTTCATCCGCCTCTGAGGGAACCCCTCACGCGCGAGGGACAACGCGCGTGAGGATCGCGACTTCGGTAACTGGGAAGTTACGCTCCGGATGGGCCCGAAAGAGCTGGTCGGCACTCCGGGCGGCAGGAATGGCGGTAGTCGGGTTACCGTTCGAGTGGCCGTTGCGGGCTTTTCCCGTTTGACACGGGGGCGGGATGTACCGTCACACTCCGCAGCGTCAGCATGACCCGACCCCCCGGGAGCCGAGCCCCCGGGGAGCACCGCGTCGACCGGAGAGAAGAGCGAAGTTGTCCCCGACCAGCGACACCGCACACGGCGGCCGCCGACTCGTCATCGTCGAGTCGCCTGCCAAGGCGAAGACGATCAAGGGCTATCTCGGCCCCGGCTATGTCGTCGAAGCGAGCGTCGGGCACATCCGCGACCTCCCCAACGGCGCCGCGGAGGTGCCCGAGAAGTACACGGGTGAGGTCCGCCGCCTCGGCGTCGACGTAGAGAACGACTTCCAGCCGATCTACGTGGTCAACGCCGACAAGAAGGCCCAGGTCAAGAAGCTCAAGGACCTGCTGAAGGACTCCGACGAACTCTTCCTCGCCACCGATGAGGACCGCGAGGGCGAAGCCATCGCGTGGCACCTCCTGGAGGTCCTGAAGCCCAAGGTTCCCGTCCACCGGATGGTCTTCCACGAGATCACCAAGGACGCGATCCGCAGCGCCGTCGCCAACCCGCGCGAGCTCAACAAGCGCATGGTCGACGCCCAGGAGACCCGCCGCATCCTCGACCGCCTCTACGGCTACGAGGTCTCGCCGGTCCTGTGGAAGAAGGTCATGCCGCGCCTGTCGGCCGGCCGTGTGCAGTCCGTGGCGACCCGGCTCGTCGTCGAGCGGGAGCGCGAGCGCATCGCCTTCCGTTCCGCCGAGTACTGGGACCTGACCGGCACCTTCGGCACCGGCCGTGCCGGGGACGCGAGCGACCCGTCCAATCTGGTCGCCCGTCTGACCGCGGTCGACGGCAAGCGCGTCGCCCAGGGCCGCGACTTCGACTCGCTCGGCCAGATCAAGGGCGCGAACACGCTCCACCTGGACGAGACGAACGCCCGCGCGCTCGCCGCCGCCCTCCGGGACACGAACTTCGCGGTCCGCTCGGTCGAGTCGAAGCCGTACCGCCGCTCGCCCTACGCGCCGTTCCGTACGACGACGCTGCAGCAGGAGGCCTCGCGCAAGCTGGGCTTCGGTGCGAAGGCGACCATGCAGGTGGCCCAGAAGCTGTACGAGAACGGCTTCATCACCTATATGCGTACGGACTCCACGACCCTGTCCGACACGGCGATCGGCGCCGCCCGCGCCCAGGTCACGCAGCTGTACGGCGCCGACTACCTGCCGGCCCAGCCGCGCACGTACGCCGGGAAGGTCAAGAACGCGCAGGAGGCGCACGAGGCGATCCGTCCCTCGGGTGATCGTTTCCGCACCCCGGCCGAGACGGGTCTGACCGGCGACCAGTTCAAGCTGTACGAGCTGATCTGGAAGCGGACCGTCGCCTCGCAGATGAAGGACGCGGTCGGCAACTCCGTCACCGTGAAGATCGCGGGCGCGTCCTCCGACGGCCGGGACGCCGAGTTCAGCGCGTCCGGCAAGACGATCACCTTCCACGGCTTCCTCAAGGCGTACGTCGAGGGCGCGGACGACCCGAACGCCGAGCTCGACGACCGTGAGCGCCGCCTCCCGCAGGTCGGCGAGGGCGATCCGCTGTCCGCCGAGGAGATCACGGTCGACGGCCACGCCACCAAGCCGCCGGCCCGCTACACCGAGGCCTCGCTGGTCAAGGAGCTCGAAGAGCGCGAGATCGGTCGCCCGTCGACGTACGCGTCGATCATCGGCACGATCCTCGACCGTGGTTACGTCTTCAAGAAGGGCACGGCCCTGGTGCCGTCCTTCCTGTCGTTCGCGGTGGTCAACCTCCTGGAGAAGCACTTCGGGCGGCTCGTCGACTACGACTTCACGGCCAAGATGGAGGACGACCTCGACCGCATCGCGCGGGGCGAGGCGAAGGCCGTGCCGTGGCTGAGGCGGTTCTACTTCGGCGAGGGCGACGCGAGCGGTGCCGCCGAGGCCGGCAACGGCGACGGCGACCACCTGGGCGGCCTCAAGGAGCTCGTCACCGACCTGGGCGCCATCGACGCCCGCGAGGTGTCGTCCTTCCCGGTCGGCAACGACGTGGTGCTCCGCGTCGGCCGCTACGGCCCGTACGTCGAGCGTGGCGAGAAGGACTCTGAGAACCACCAGCGCGCCGACGTGCCGGAGGACCTGGCACCGGACGAGCTGACCATCGAGCTCGCCGAGGAGCTGCTCGCCAAGCCGAGCGGCGACTTCGAGCTGGGCGCCGACCCGCAGTCGGGCCACCAGATCATCGCCAGGGACGGCCGCTACGGCCCGTACGTCACCGAGGTGCTCCCCGAGGGCACCCCGAAGACGGGCAAGAACGCCGTGAAGCCGCGGACGGCCTCGCTGTTCAAGTCGATGGCGCTCGACACCGTGACGCTGGAGGACGCCCTCAAGCTGATGTCCCTGCCGCGCGTCGTCGGCAAGGACGCCGAGGGTGTCGAGATCACCGCGCAGAACGGCCGGTACGGCCCGTACCTGAAGAAGGGCACGGACTCGCGGTCGCTCACGGCCGAGGACCAGCTCTTCACCATCACGCTGGAAGAGGCGCTGGAGATCTACTCCCAGCCCAAGCAGCGGGGCCGCGCGGCCGCCAAGCCGCCGCTCAAGGAGCTGGGCGAGGACCCGGTCAGCCAGAAGCCCGTCGTGGTCAAGGACGGCCGTTTCGGCCCGTACGTGACCGACGGCGAGACGAACGCGACCCTGCGGTCCGACGACAGTGTCGAGGACATCACTCCGGAGCGCGGCTACGAGCTGCTCGCCGAGAAGCGCGCCAAGGGCCCGGCCAAGAAGACCGCGAAGAAGGCGCCTGCCAAGAAGGCGACCGCCAAGAAGGCACCGGCCAAGAAGACGGCCGCGAAGACGACGACGGCCAAGACGGCCGCCAAGAAGGCGCCCGCCAAGAAGACCGCCGCGAAGAAGACGGCGGCCTCCGAAGGCTGAGCCGGCCTCGGTCCGAGGCCGGCCGACTCGGCCGAACTCGCCCGAGACCGGTGAAAACCAGCCGAATCCGGAAACGTCCGGAGGGTGCGGCCGGCTCGGTCGGCCGACCCGGCGGGTCCCGCCGCCGGAGCGACGAAGTTGGGCTCCGGGGCCCGTGAACTTTCCGCGATCCGGTGGTGTTCACAGGCCTCCGGCCCACGTCAGAGCATGTGCGCCCCCGTACTGAAAGGTGCGGGGGCGTCCGTATGTTCGGGCACCCCTTCGGGGAGTCAGTGGGTCCGGATAGGCTGGCGGGATGACGCGAGCCGAGCAGCCAACGGCCCACAATCCGGCCCCCGACGACGCCCTGGTCGCGGATTCACGCGAGCGCGCCGTGCGCGCGCTGTTGCGCCAACCGCAGTTGAAGCGGTTGTGGAGCGCACACCTTGTGGGAGGTGTCGCGGACGCGCTCGCCCTGCTCGTCCTGGTCGTCCTCGCCCTTCAGGCGGCGATCTCCGAGGGCTCCTTCGGCGGTGGCTACCGCGGGGCGGCCCTCGCCGTGGCGGCAGTCTTCGGGGCACGCGTCCTCGCGACGCTGCTCTTCGGAGCCGTACTCCTGGGCCCCCTGACCACTCTGACCTCGCCGGACGGTCTCCTCGACCGGCGCTGGACCATGCTGGGAGCGGACGGTCTGCGGGCCGGGCTCCTCATCGTCGCGCCGATGTGGATCGACTGGACCCCGGACAACGCCCTCGCCGTTCTCCTCGTCATCGCCTTCGTGGCCGGAGTCGCGGAGCGGTTCTGGTCGGTGAGCCGGGAGGGTGCGGCACCCGCGCTGCTGCCCGCGCCGCCGCTGGAGGGCGCCACGGTGCGCCCGCTGCCCGACCACATGGACGCGCTGCGACGGCTCTCGCTGCGTACGGCGTTCGTCTCGGTGCCCGTCGCGGCCGCCGCCCTGGTCGTCGTCTCCCTCGTCAGCAACCTGCTGGGTGCCGGGATCGACTGGTTCGACCAGCACCAGGCCGCCCTCGCCTCGTACGTCGCGGCCGGACTCTTCGCGGCCTGCCTGTCCGTCGTCACCTTCCTCGAACTGCCCGACGCCCGCACCCCCCGCGCGCGCTCGCCGCTCGAAGGACTGCGCCGCCCGAAGACCGGCACCGGCGTCGACAAGGGCCGCACCGGCGCGATCCCGCTCCTGGTGCCGGCCTGCGCGGCGGTCGCCGGAGCCATCTCGGCCGCCGTCGCCGTCGCCGTCCTGGAGGCCAAGGACCTCGGCGGCGGACCGGTCACCTACGGACTGCTGGTGCTCGGCCTGACCGGCGGTGTCGTCGCCGGTATCCGTACGGCGCCCTCGCTGCTCCCGTCGCTGTCGCGGCGCCGGCTGCTCGCCCTCGCGATCGCCTTCACCGGCGTCGCGCTGCTGGCCGCCGGGCTCGTCCCGGACGTCACCACCGTGCTGCTGATCGTCGCCTTCGCGGGCGTCGGCGCGGGTATCGCCGCCAACACCGGGCACGCCCTGCTCGATCAGGAGACCGAGGAGTTCCGGCGCGCCCGGACCACCGAGCACCTGCACGCCGTCGTACGGCTCTTCGTGGGGGCCGGCGCGATCGTCGCGCCCCTGGTGGCCGCCGCCATCGGCCCGCACCGCCTGGAGAACGGCAAGTTCGTCTTCGCGCACGGCGGTGCCGCCTTCACCCTGATGCTGGTCGGCGCGCTGCTGCTGCCCGTCGCCGCCGTGGTGCTCGCGAAGGTCGACGACCGTTCCGGGGTGCCGCTGCGCAAGGACCTGCTGGACGCGCTGCGCGGCGGCGACGATCCGGACCAGGTGCCCACCACCAGCGGCTTCTTCATCGCCCTGGAGGGCGGCGACGGAGCGGGCAAGTCGACGCAGTCGCAGGCCCTCGCCGACTGGATCCGCGGCAAGGGCCACGAGGTCGTGGTGACCCGCGAGCCGGGCGCCACGCCGGTCGGCAAGCGGCTGCGCTCGATCCTTCTCGACGTGTCGTCCGCCGGACTCTCGCACCGCGCGGAGGCGCTGCTGTACGCGGCCGACCGCGCGGAGCACGTCGACACGGTGGTGCGTCCCGCGCTGGAGCGCGGCGCCGTCGTCATCTCCGACCGCTACATCGACTCCTCCGTCGCCTACCAGGGCGCGGGACGCGACCTGTCCCCGACGGAGATCGCCCGGATCAACCGGTGGGCGACCGACGGTCTCGTCCCGCACCTGACGGTGCTGCTGGACGTGTCGCCGGAAGCCGCCCGCGAGCGGTTCACCGAGGCGCCCGACCGTCTGGAGTCGGAGCCGCTGGAGTTCCACACGCGCGTGCGGTCCGGTTTCCTCACGCTCGCCGCCGCCGACCCGGGCCGCTACCTGGTGGTCGACGCCGCCCAGGAGCCGGAGGCCGTCACCACGGTCGTCCGGCACCGGCTCGACATGATGCTGCCGCTCTCCGAGGCCGAGGTGAAGGCACAGGAGGAGGCGCGCAAGGCCGCCGAGGAGGAGGCCCGGCGCAAGGCCGAGGCCGAGGCCGCCCGCAAGGCCGAGGAGGAGCGTCAGGAGCGCGAGCGGCAGGCACAGCTCGCGAAGCTGCGCGCCGACGAGGAGGAGCGCAAGCGGCGCGAGCTGGAGGAGGCGCAGCGCCGCGAGGCCGAGCGACAGGCGGAGGAGGCCCGGCAGCGTGCCGAGGAGTCCCGCCGACGCGCCGAGGAGGAGCGGGTCCGCAAGCTGGCCGAGGAGCAGGCCCGCGCCGCCGAGCAGGAGCGTCTGCGCCGGCAGGCCGAGGAGGAGTCACGCCTGCGCGCCGAGGCCGAGGAGCGTCGCCTGGAGAAGCAGCGCAAGGCCGAAGAGGCCTTGCTGCGGGCCGAGCAGGCGCGGCAGCTCGCCGCGGACGCGGCGGCCGCTTCGGCAGCCGCGGCGGCGTCGGCCGGTTCCGCGGCGTCGAAGACCGGAGCGGGCTTCGGGACCGGTGCGCAGTCCGGTGCCACGACGCGGGCCGGTTCCGGTGCCGACAGCGGCCGGACCGACGAGACCGCGAACGCGTCGGCGTCCGGGCCGACCGCGCCCGCGCCCTCGCGGACCGCACCGGCCCCGGTGCCGGACAACGAGACGACCGTGCCCACGCCCGTCGTACCCGACCCGGCGGCCACGCGTCCGACGGACGAGACGGCCGTGCTGCCCGCGGTACGACCGGACGCGGGTGGCACCGACCGTGGTGACTCCGGGGCGCGCTCGACGTCCCGCAAGGAGCCGCGCCGCGACGTCGAGGAGACGGCCACACTGCCGAAGCCGCCGACGCCGGACCGCGCGGCGGACGAGACCGCGGTGCTCCCGCCCGCCGCCCCGGGTGCGGCCGACGAGACAGCGGTGCTTCCTCCGGTACGGGACCGGGGTGCGGAGGCTTCGGCCGACGCGCCGTCCGGTGCTCCGGCCGACCGGATGCCCCGGGGCTTCTTCCGCGACGAGCGTCCGGCGTCGACGCCGGAGCAGGAGCGCGAGGGTTCCGTCGACCGCACGCGTGAACTGCCCCAGGTGGACGAGACGGGCGCCCCGCGCCGTCGGCCCCGCTCCGACTGGGCCGAGGAGACCCCGCTCGACGACCTTCCGACCCTGGCGGACGAACTGCTCGGCCCGCGCGACGACGAAGACCGCGACGAGGGACGCGGCAGGCGCCGCCGGTAGGCACTCCGCGCTCGGTGGGCAGGTCGGTACCGGGGGCTTCCGGAGCCCGGCGCCGACCTGCCGGCACTTTCGGCACCCGTCGCCCGCACCCTCGCAGCCCGTAGGCACCCGGCACCCGGCACCGGCACTTGCGGGAGCGGGCGGCAGGCTTCGGGCGCCGAGGATGGACCGTCGGGGCCGATTGTCGGTGGGGACCCGCACAATGGACGACGCACGACAAAACGCGACGGAAGGGCGGGCCCCATGCCTGTGTGGGACGACCTGGTGGGCCAGGAGAAGGTGAGCGAGCAGCTCGCCGCCGCTGCCCGGGACGCCGACGCCCTCGTCACGGCCGTCACCGCGAGGACCCCGGTCCCCGAGGCGTCCAAGATGACGCACGCCTGGTTGTTCACCGGCCCGCCCGGTTCGGGCCGTTCCACCGCGGCGCGCGCCTTCGCGGCCGCGTTGCAGTGCGTCAGCCCCGACCGCGCGCTCGGCGGAATCCCCGGCTGCGGATTCTGCGACGGCTGTCACACGAGCCTGGTCGGCACCCACGCCGACGTGCAGATCGTCCGCACCGATCTGCTCTCCATCGGCGTCAAGGAGACCCGCGAGCTGGTCCGGCGCGCGCAGTTGTCCCCGGCCGTCGGGCGCTGGCAGGTCATCGTGCTGGAGGACGCGGACCGTCTCACCGAGGGCGCGGGCAACGTCCTGCTGAAGGCCGTCGAGGAGCCCGCACCCCGTACGGTCTGGCTCCTGTGCGCGCCGTCCATCGAGGACGTGCTGCCCACCATCCGCTCGCGCTGCCGGCTGCTCACGCTGCGCACGCCGCCGGTCGAGGCGGTCGCCGACATCCTCGTACGACGTGACGGCGTCGAGCCCGACGTGGCGGCCGTCGCCGCGCGCGCCACGCAGGGGCACATCGGGCGGGCCCGTCGCCTCGCCACCGACCCGAGCGCCCGCCAGCGCCGGGCCGCGGTCCTCAAGCTCCCGATGCGGATCGACGACGTCGGCGGCTGTCTCAAGGCGGCCCAGGAGCTGATCGACACGGCCTCGGAGGACGCGAAGCAGCTCGCCGAGGAAGTCGACGTCAAGGAGACCGAGGACCTGAAGACGGCGCTCGGCGCGTCACAGGGCGGCCGGATGCCGCGGGGCACGGCGGGCGTCATGAAGGAGCTGGAGGACCGGCAGAAGCGCCGAAGAACGCGTACGCAGCGCGACAGCCTCGACCTGGCGCTCATCGACCTCACCATGTTCTACCGCGACGTACTCGCGCTTCAGCTCGGCTCCCGCCTGGCGATCGCCAACGCGGAGGCGGGGGACACACTGGAGCGGCTGGCCCGCGGGAGTTCGCCGGAGTCGACCCTGCGCCGCATCGACGCGATCGCCGCGTGCCGCGAGGCACTCGACCGCAACGTCGCCCCGCTGCTCGCGGTGGAGGCGATGACCATGGCGCTGCGGGCGGGCTGAGCCGGGTCCCGCGTGCGGCCCGGGTTCCTCTCGTGACGTCCTGCGGGCAGGGCCCAGGCGCCGGGCGAGCAGCCCACGCAGCACGGGCCTCTCCCGCGCGGGCGTCCGTCGTCCGAACCGCCGGTCGGGGGCGCCGCATCGGATGTCAGGTTGACCGAGTCACTCGTACGAGCCGCACAGGCGACTGAAGGTGATCAATTGATCGCGCACGGTTACGCTCGCGAGATGTACCTGAGGCGCACCTTCCGGCCGACCCGACCCCTCCGTGCGAGCGGCGTGCTGCTGGCCGCCGCGGCGCTGCTCATCTCCGCCTGCTCCTCCGGGAGTTCCACGGCGACGGCCGCCAGGACGGACGCGGTGCTGACCGCCCTGCCGCGTGCCACCCCGGCGGCGCTGTCGCCGTACTACGCGCAGAAGCTGAACTGGCGCAGCTGCGGTGTCCCCGGCTTCGAGTGCGCCACGATGAAGGCGCCGCTCGACTATGCGAAGCCGGACGCCGGTGACGTGCGGCTGGCGGTCTCCCGCAAGAAGGCCACGGGGCCGGGCAAGCGCCTCGGTTCGCTCCTGGTCAACCCGGGCGGTCCCGGCGGCTCGGCGATCGGCTACCTCCAGTCGTACGCCGGCATCGGGTATCCGGCGGACGTCCGCGCCCGGTACGACATGGTCGCGGTCGACCCGCGCGGCGTGGCCCGCAGCGAGCCGGTCGAGTGCCTCACCGGCCCCGAGATGGACACGTACACGCAGACCGACAGCACGCCGGACGACCGCCGGGAGACGGACCAACTGGTCGCCGCGTACAAGAAGTTCGCGGAGGGCTGCGGCGAGCGGTCGCCCGACCTGCTGCGGCACGTCTCCACCGTCGAGGCAGCCCGGGACATGGACATCCTGCGGGCGATCCTCGGTGACCGGAAGCTGAACTACGTGGGGGCGTCCTACGGGACGTTCCTGGGGGCGACGTACGCGGGGCTCTACCCGGAGCGGGTGGGCCGGCTGGTGCTGGACGGCGCGCTCGACCCGTCCCTGACCGCGCGCAAGCTCAACGAGGAGCAGACGGCGGGGTTCGAGACGGCGTTCCAGTCCTTCGCGAAGGACTGTGTCCGGCACAGCGACTGCCCGCTGGGCGACGCGGGTACGGGCCCGGACGAGGTGGGCCGGAACCTGAAGGCGTTCTTCCAGCAACTCGACAAGACACCGATCGCGGCGGGCGACGCGGACGGCCGCAAGGTCGGCGAGGCGCTCGCGACGACCGGGGTGATCGCGGCGATGTACGACGAGTCGGCGTGGCCGCAGCTGCGCGAGGCGCTCACCTCGGCGATGAAGGAGAAGGACGGCGCGGGCCTGCTCGCCCTCTCCGACAGCTACTACGAGCGGGACGCCGACGGGAAGTACGCGAACCTGATGTTCGCCAACGCCGCCGTGAACTGTCTCGACCTGCCGGCCGCGTTCTCCACGCCGGACCAGGTGGAGGAGGCGCTGCCGTCGTTCGAGAAGGCGTCCCCCGTCTTCGGCGAGGGGCTGGCCTGGGCCTCCCTGAACTGCGCCTACTGGCCCGTGAAGAACACCGGGGAACCGCACCGCATCGAGGCGAAGGGCGCGGCCCCGATCCTCGTCGTCGGCACCACCCGCGACCCGGCGACCCCGTACCCGTGGGCCCGGTCACTGGCCTCCCAGCTCTCCTCCGCGACCCTCCTCACCTACGTCGGAGACGGGCACACCGCGTACGGCCGCGGCAGCGCCTGCATCGACTCCGCGATCGACCGCTACCTCCTCCAGGGCACCCCTCCGGAGGAGGGAAAGCGCTGCTCATAGCCCTGTTGCACGCGCACTCCCCGAGGGCCTCCGGGGGTGTGCGGAGCACCCCTCGAAACTGTGTAGACTTACCGCGTTGCTGATCGCACCATAGGTGTGGGCAGCGCGCCGCCTTAGCTCAGATGGCCAGAGCAACGCACTCGTAATGCGTAGGTCTCGGGTTCGAATCCCGAAGGCGGCTCGGAATTACCCCAGGACTCACTCGCCGTGACCTGGGGTTTTTTCATGCCCTGGTGGAGTGGGTGTCAGCCGTGGGCCTGTTGGGCGTGGCGGGGGAGCAGGCCCACCAGGAGCAGGGTGAGGAAGTTCAGGGCTGCCGCCGTGGCGAAGACGAGTTCCGCCGCGGAGAGGTACGAGGTCGGGGACGGGTGGCCCACTCGGGCGAAGAAGAGGGTGCCGAGGGCGGCGACGCCCATCGCGCCCGCGAACTGCTGGACCGCGTTGAGCAGGCCCGCGCCTGTGCCGACCTCCTCGGGGGTGGCGTCGCCGATGATGAAGTCGACCAGCGGCACGAAGACCAGGCCCGAGCCGAAGCCGGTGAGCAGGAGCGCGGGGGCCAGGTTCCAGACGGTGATGCCGGCGGCGAAGTGGGCGACGGACCACCACAGGGACAGCAGGCCGACGACCGCGACGGCCAGTCCGAGGTGCAGGGTCGCGCGTCCGAGCTTCTCGGCGAGCACCGCGCCCGCGAGGAGGACGGCGACGGCCGTGCCGAGGGCCCAGGGGATCAGGGTGAGGCCGGTGTGCAGCGGGGTCCAGTGCAGGCCCTGCTGCAGCAGCAGGTTGATGACGAGGACGAAGGCGCTGAGCGAGGCGTAGAACCCGGCGACGATCAGCAGGCCGACGACGAAGCTCCGCTTGCGGAACAGCGACGGTGTGATGACCGGGTGTCGGCTGCGCCGCTGGGAGACGACGAACGCGCCGAGCAGGACGACCGAGGCGGCCATCATGGCGTAGGTCCAGGCGGGCCAGCCGAGTTCGCGTCCCTGGATGAGCGGGACGATCAGCAGGGCCGAGGCCGCGGTGAGCAGGCCGACGCCGGTGAGGTCGAGGCGGGCGGTCGGGTCCTCGCCGCCCCGCCGGGGCAGGACCCGCCACGCGAGGGCGCCGGCCAGGACGCCGAGCGGCACGTTGATGAGGAAGATGGAGCGCCACTGGCTGCCGAACAGGTCCAGGTGGAGCAGCCAGCCGGCCAGGATCGGCCCGCCGACCATGGTCAGGCCCATCAGCGGGCCGACGGGGGTCAGCGCCTTGCGTAGGTGCTGCGCCGGGAACACGACCTTCACGAGGGCCAGACCCTGCGGGATCATCACCGATCCGCACAGGCCCTGCAGGGTGCGGGCGACGATCAGGAAGAGCGGGTCGGGCGCGAGGCCGCAGGCCAGCGAGGTCAGGGTGAAGCCGGTCATGCCGAGCAGGAAGAGGCGGCGGCGGCCGAGCACGTCCCCGAGCCGGCCCGAGGTGACGAGGCCGAGCGCGAAGGCGGCGGTGTAGGCGCTGAGCACCCACTGGACGGTGACCTGCCCGCCGCCGAGGTCGGCGTGGATGGACGGGCCGGCGAGGGTCGCGATGCTGGAGTCGATGAGGTCCATGACGTCGGCCATGACCACGACGATCAGGACGAGCCATGCGGTGCGTGACGGCGGATTGCCGGCGGGAGGTGGGGGAGGTGTGGGAGGCGCTTCGGACGAGCGCTGGTCTATAGACACGAACACTGTTCTACAGAAGAACGACGTTCCTAGCAAGGCGAACACCGTTCCTGGTGCCATGGAACACTGTTCGTCGATTGGTTAGACTGCCCGCATGTCACCGACTCCGGAGCAACGCCGCGCGGCCCGGCACCAGCTCGGCACCGGCGCGAGCGCCCCCACGGGCCGGCGCGGACCGTCCGGCGGGCGCAAGAAGCCGATCACGGTCGAGGCCATCATCGGCACCGCGTTCGGCATCATCGAGGCGGAGGGGTACGACGCCCTCACGATGCGGCGGGTGGCCACCGCGCTGGAGACCGGGCCGTCGTCGCTCTACGCCCATGTGGTCAACAAGGAAGACCTGGACGAACTGCTCATCGGCCGGCTGTGCGCCGAGATCGAGCTGCCGGAGCCGGACCCCGCGCTCTGGCGGCAGCAGCTCATCGGCGTCTGCACCCAACTGCGCGACCAGTACCTGCGGTATCCGGGCATCTCCCGCGCGGCCATCGCCGCCGCCCCGTCGAACCTGGAGACGCTGCGCGTCGGCGAGGGCATGCTCGCCCTCCTGCTCGCCGGGGGCGTCGACCCGCAGATCGCCGCCTGGGCCCTCGACGCGCTGTCGCTGTACGTCAACGCCTACAGCCTCGAGGTCGCCCTGGTGAACAGCCGGCTCGGCCGCGGCGAGGACGACTGGGTCGTGAGCCGCGACGAACTGCTGCGCCGGTTCGCCGCCCTGCCCGACGACACCTTCCCGCACACGAAGCGCTACGCCGCCGAACTCACCGCCGGAACGGTCCACGACCGCTTCGACTTCACGCTCCGCCTGATGATCGACGGGCTCCCGGGGGCGCGGCGGGACGGCTGACCGGACCCCCGCCGGGGCCGCCGGGCCCCGAACCGGCCGCTGCCGCTGCCGCCGCCGAACCGTCCGTGTCGGCCGCCGAGTTCCGCCGCCCGCGTGCCGGTCGTACCGCCTGCCGGAGGAGTAGGCTCGACGTCACCGAGGGTATTTCGCGCACCGGCCTCCATGCTCGTGTCGTTTTCGGCGATCGATGATTCCGGGCGGTGTCGAACCGTCCGGAGCAGGGTTCGCGCCATGGTTGCGACCGATGTGTCCGCGCCGTCACCCGAAGAGCCGGGAGTCGCCCGGACCGCCCTTGTCCCGGTCCCGGCGCGCGTCGGATTCCCTCCTGTTCCCGCTCTCCCGCTCCGCCCGTCGGGTCCCCCTGTCTCCGGGCTTCGCGCCTCCCCTCGGGGAGTGCGGCCGTGGGTGCCTCCCGCGATCCCCGTCCGGTCCTCTCCTGAGCTTCCCCGGCCGGTCCGGTCCGGGGCGTCGTCCTCGTAGGGAACGTGAGAACCATGGGTGTTGTGATCATCGTGCTGGTCGTCTTCGTCGTGGTGGGGCTGGTGCTGCTCGCCATGAGTCTGCGCAACGTCCAGCAGTACGAGAAGGGCGTGGTGTTCCGGTTCGGGAGGCTCCTGCCGGACATCCGCGGACCCGGTCTCCGGGTCATCCGGCCCATCGGGGACCGGATGCAGAAGGTGTCCGTCCAGACCCAGGTGCTCGGCATCCCGCCGCAGGGCTCCATCACGGCCGACAACGTGACGCTCACCGTCGACGCCGTCGTCTACTTCCGGGTCACCGACCCGGTCAAGGCCCTGGTGAACGTACGCGACTACCCCAGCGCCGTCTCCCAGATCGCTCAGACCTCGCTCCGCGCGGTCATCGGCAGGGCCGACCTGGACACGCTCCTCTCGGACCGCGACCACATCAACTCGGAGCTCAAGAAGGTGATGGACGCGCCCACCGAGGAGCCGTGGGGGCTGCGCATCGAGCGGGTGGAGATCAAGGACATCGCCCTTCCGGAGTCGATGATGCGCTCCATGTCCAAGCAGGCCGAGGCCGAGCGTGAGCGTCGCGCGCGGGTCATCGCCGCCGACGGCGAGTTCCAGGCGTCCCAGCGGCTGAGCGACGCCGCGGCGACCATGGCCGACACCCCGGGAGCCCTCCAACTACGCCTGCTGCAGACCGTGGTGGACGTCTCCGCCGAGAAGAACAGCACCCTGGTCATGCCGTTCCCGGTGGAGATGCTCCGCTTCTTCGAGCGCCAAAGCCGCGAGACCGACGACACACCGACCCGCCGGAGCGTCCCGCTGCCCGGACAGGCAGGCCATCCCGGAGACCACGAACTCCCCGAGGTCCCCGCGATCCCCGAACTGGTCGTCCCCGCCGCACCTCCCGTCCCCGCCGCACCTCCGGTCCCGGTCGCGTTCGTCCCGCCCGTCGAGCCCGTCGAGCCTGTCGGACCCGTCGGACCCGTCGGACCGGCCGAACCCGTTGTCCCGGCCCTTCACCTGAGCGGCGAACGGGTCGGCTTCGGCGGCGGTCGGATCGGTGAGCGGATCGACGCGCCGGCCGCAGGACGGGCCGCGGTGGCACGGGAACGGCGCAACAACTGGCCCACGCAGGCGGGTTCGGACCAGGAGCGCGACGCGACCCCCGCCGCCGGCTGATCCCGACTTCGAGGATCACGACCGGCCGGTCACCACCGGAACGGTCAGGACAGACCGGTCCCGCGGAACCGGCGTCACCGGGACGGCCACGATCAGGACGGTCAGTGGCCGTCCCGGTCGTGCGTCGACACCGGGATCGTCTCCTTGCGGAAGAAGGCGGGGCGGAACGCGCCGTACAGGAGCATCAGGACGGCGCCGACGAGCAGGGCGCCGATGCCGGTGACGAAGACGCCGCCGAGCTGCCAGTGCGGCGGGAACGGCAGCGTCCAGGACGTGCTGCCGTAGTCGGCGGCGGCGTACACGATGCAGGCGTTGATGAAGAAGTACAGCAGCATCGCGCCGCCCAGGCCCGGCATGATGCCCCGGGTCCAGAGGTCGCGTGGGCTGCGGGTGAGGACCCTGCGGTAGTACCAGACGCAGGCGAAGCCGGTGAGGCCGTAGTAGAAGGCGATCATCAGGCCGACGGAGCCGATGGAGTCCGCGAGGACGTTCTCGCTGACCTGCGTCAGCATCACGTAGAAGGCGATCGAGGCGATCCCCATGCCGACGGTGGACCAGGTCGGGGTGAGGAAGCGCGGGTGGATGCGCGCGAAGCGCTGCGGGATGGCCTTGAACGCGGCCATGGAGAGGGTCGTGCGGGCCGTGGGCAGGATGGTCGTCTGGGTGGAGGCCGCGGCCGAGGTGAGGACCATGACGATCAGGAGCTTGGTGGCGACCTGGCCCCAGCCCCCGTCACCGAACACCTCGGAGCCGAGGCTGGACAGGACGTCCCCGGAGTTGTCGGGGTTGCCGAGGCCGATGCCCTTGTCGCCGACGCCGGCGAACGACTGCGCGGACGTCGTGACCATGAGGTAGACGAGCAGCAGGATCACGGTGGAGATGACGGCGGCGCGGCCCGGGGTGCGGTCGCGGTCGGCGGTCTCCTCGTTCACGGACACGGCGGTGTCCCAGCCCCAGTAGATGAACACCCCGGCGAGGATGGACTTGGTCAGGTCGTCGAACGAGTTGATCTCGAAGGGGTTGAACCACGACCAGGAGACCTCGGAGGAGACGGCCGGGGCGGTGCCGCCGTAGACCTTGACCAGGGCGGTGACCGCCAGCAGGACCAGCACCACGACCTCGATGGTGAGCAGCGCCTTCTGCAGGTTGGCCGACAGCTCGATGCCGATGTAGCAGATCAGGGTCATCAGGGCGATCCACACGACGCCGACGAAGGTGACCCAGAACGTGTTCTGCGCGAGCCCGTCCGCGCCGATCAGCTGGAAGCCGTACGCGCCCGCGATCTGTGCCAGGTTGGCCATCACGATGATGTCGGCGGCGACGATGCCCCATCCGCCGAGCCAGCCGGTACGCGGCCCGAAGGCCCGGGACGCCCAGGTGAAGGTGGTGCCGCAGTCGGGGTCGGCCCGGTTCAGTTCCTTGTAGCCGTAGGCGATCAGGAACATCGGGACGAAGGCGAGCACGATGATGATCGGCGACTGGAAGCCCACGATGCCCACGATGACGCCGAGGGTCGCGGCGAGGCTGTAGGCGGGGGCGGTGGAGGCCAGCCCGATGACCGTGCTGGAGAACAGGCCCAGGGCGCCGCCCTTGAGGCCCTTGTCCGTGGCTCCCGGTCCCTGCGGGGGGAGCGGCGCGGGCGGCGGGACGGATGGTGAGCTCATGACGCCCTCCGGAACCTCGTGGCGCCCGCTGGTCCTGGACCGGGCGCCCGCTCTCCTCAGCATGGACCCGCGGGGCCGCGGGGGCGATCCGTGCGGCGGACGGTCTCCGGACCGGTGGGGTCAGGCGAGCGCCGCGGTGACGTCCACGGCCCGCAGATGCTGCGGGTTCAGGACCCGCGAGGAGGGGGCGGAGGCCGCCGTCAGCTGTTCGGCCGCCGTGGTGGGGGTGGTGGCGGCCAGCAGCGAGGGGGTCTTCGAGAGGGGGGTGGTCATGTCGTCGTGGTGGTTCGGGATGAGCAGGGGCGGGTTGCCGGTCGCGGACAGGAGGCGTTCGACGTAGCGGTGGAGGGCCGAGTGGGAGGTCATGGCGATCGTCGCGATGTCGGGGCGGATGCCCGCCAGCTCGCGTTCCGCGAAGTTGCTCGCGCCCATGAGGAGGATGCTCGGGCCGCCGTCCACCGTGACCTGGTAGGCCAGGGTGTCGCCCTCGACGAGGTCGCCCAGGGTGCTGGGCCGGCGGGGCGGGGCGGTCCTGGTGCCCGGCGCGAAGTAGCCGTGGTCGGCCTGCTGGCTGTGCAGGCTGCGGAACACCTCGACCGTGTAGCCGTCGAACTGGAGGTACTCGCCGCCCTTGACCGGAATCACATCGTCCATTCGGGCGTGTGGTGTACCCATCGCCGTCAGCAGATGGCCCACGGTCTCGTCGCACACCGCGCGGATGCGGTGCTTCGCCCAGGCGGGGCGGGCCAGCAGCTGCGGCACGTCCGCCACGTGGTCGAAGTGTCCGTGGCTGACGAGGATCAGCTCCGGGGCGCCGTGCAGGTGGTGGGCGGCGAGCTGTTCCACCGCCGTACGGTCGCAGCGGAGCGGGAGGGACGGGTCCAGGTCGCCCTTCCTGCCCGCGTAGGGCATCCGGCTCAGGTACGGGTCGAAGAGGATGCTGCGGCCGCCGTCGATGAGGATCTCCCAGCCGGAGACGCCCAGCCAGCGCATCCGCACGGAGGTCGCGTACGGGGCGCCGCGTCTCGCCGTCGGCGCCGCCGCGACCAGGCCGGTGGCGCCCGCCGCCGTGCCCGACACCGCCAGGACTCCCTTGAGGACCGCACGCCGCCCGGCCATGTTCTGCCCCGCTTCCTCTGACGACTGATGACCGACGAGGGTCATGAGTCCGAGGAACGCTACGACAGGGGGTGGCGTATGGGGGGATTTTCGGTCATTGCGGCGGGGGTGTCGGGAGGGTCCGGCGGGTCTCGGGGACCCGTGATCCGGACGACACCCCCAGGTCCGGCGGGAGTTCGTTCACGCGCACCGGGCGGCCGGGGACGGCCGCCCGCCGGGTGCCCGGTTCACCCCACCCGGTCCCCGGAGAGCGGGATCCCGGTGGCCCGCAGGAGCTGCTCGTCCTGCTGGAGGATCGCCTGCATCAACTCCCGCAGGCGCGAGCCGGGGTTGATGCCGATCTGCTCGCGCAGGATCTCCTTGGCGCGGTGGAAGACGCGGATGGCGTCGGCCTGCCGCCCCTCGCCGTAGTACGCCTTCATCAGCCCCGCGTAGAGGTCCTCGCGCAGCGGGTCGTGGTCGACCAGCTCCGACAGCTGGGAGATCGCCTCGCCGTAGTGGCCGAGCCCGACGTCGATCAGGGCGCGCAGTTCGGCGGCGGCCGTGCGTTCGCGGTCCAGGGCGTCGCCCTTCATGCGCAGCCGGCTCGACGTGACGTCCGTGAGGGCGGCGCCCCGCCACATGCCGAGCGCGCCGTCGAGGGACTCGGAGGCGCCCTTGTACTGGCCGCGGGCGTGGAGTTCACGGACGTGCCGTACGGCGTCGCGGAAGACGAAGACGTCGATACGGTCGGCGGGTACGCGCAGTTCGTAGCCGAGGGTGTGCGAGGCGAGCGCGTCCCGGGTGAGGCCGGCGTCGGCCAGCGCGGTGCGGATCATCCAGGCGGAGGTCTGGAGCTGTCCGGAGACGGTCAGCGGCGGTTCGCCGTCCCAGGAGTCCTCGATGATCGCTTCCTTGGTGGTGACCTGTCCGGGCTTCAGCGCCAAGGAAGCGAGGAACCGTCGCTGCCGCTGACCCCGGATGGGTATGGGTATCCCGTTTCTCACCAGGGTCACGGGGCCGAGGAGCTGGATCGTCAGGCTGGTCCTGCTGTTCATGACGGTTCCCCTTGTTTGTGTGAATCAAGCCGTCGCCCAACAGGGGCTGAGGTGGTGACGGAACGGAGGGGAACCGCCGTGGGGACCTGGAGGGTGGTCCCGTCGGCGTTTCGTGGAGCGTGCTGGTGCGTCCCCCGTACCGTCGGCTCAAGTGCTCCGTGACGTCCGACCGCTGTGCCGGTCCCGGGGTGCCGGTTCCCGCCGCTTCGGTCCCGGGGTGCCGGTCCCGCTGTGCTGGTCACGGATGGGTGGATCTCTCGGTGGCGCGCCCCGACGGAGGTTCCGCCGGCGGCCGTGGGTTCGGTCGGTGTCGTGCCGGGTTCAGCCGAGGTTCTTCAGGAACTTGGCCGCGATGGGGCCGGCGTCCGAGCCGCCGGAACCGCCGTCCTCCAGGAGGACCGACCAGGCGAGTTCCCGGTCGCCCTGGTAGCCGATCATCCAGGCGTGGGTGCGGGGCGGGCTGTCGTTGCCGAACTCGGCGGTGCCCGTCTTGGCGTGCGGTTCGCCGGGGAGGCCCTTGAGGGCCCAGCCGGCGCCGTCGGTGACGGTGGCGCGCATCATCGCGCGCAGGCTGCCGACCACGCCCGGCTCCAGCCGGGCGGGGGCCTCGTAGCGTTTCTTCACGGCGTCCGGCACCAGGACGGGCTGCTTGAAGGAGCCCTCCTTGACCGTGGCCGCGATGGAGGCCATGACGAGCGGCGACGCCTGGGTCCTGGCCTGGCCGATGGTGGAGGCCGCCTTGTCGTTGTCGCCGTTCGCCACCGGGACGCTGCCGTCGTACGTGGCCGTGCCCGCGTCCCAGGAGCCGCCGATCCCGAACGCCTCGGCGGTGTCGTGCAGCGCCGCGTTCGAGAGCTTGCCCCGGGCCCCGACGAAGAAGGTGTTGCAGGAGTGGGCGAACGCGTCCTTGAACGTCGAGCCGGCGGGCAGCACGAACTGGTCCTGGTTCTCGAAGCGCTGGCCGTCGACGTAGGCGAACTTGGGGCAGTCGGCCTTGTCGGTGGGCCGCATCCCCTGTTTCAGGAGGGCGGCGGAGGTGACGACCTTGAAGGTGGAGCCGGGCGGATAGCGGCCCTCCAGGGCGCGGTTCATGCCGGAGGGCCTGTTGGCCGCGGCGAGGATGTCTCCGGTGCTCGGGTCGACGGCGACGAGGGCGGCGTTCTTCTTGACGCCGTCGAGTGCCGCCGCCGCGGCCTCCTGCACCTTCGGGTCGATGGTCGTGCGCACCGCCTTGCCCGCGTCCTTGCCGGAGCCGGTGAGCCGCTTCACGACGCGGCCGCTCTCCCGTTCCACGACCACGACGGACCGGGCCGCGCCACCGCCCCCGGTGAGCTGCTTGTCGTAGCGGGCCTGGAGTCCGGAGACGCCTTTTCCGGTCTTCGGGTCGACGGCGCCGGCGAGGGAGGCCGACTGCAGTTCGTCGCCGTTGCGGTCGAGGATCTCCGCGCGTTCCCGGGACTTCAGTGCGAGCGTCTGACCCGGAACCATATCCGGGTGAATGAGGGGCGTGTGGAATTCGACCGTCCAGTCGCCGTTCTTCCGGATGAGGTGGGCCTTCGCGTGCCACTGGTAATCCCCGGCCCCCGAAAGAGCCATCTTCACGGTGAACGGAATCTCAACTTCCCCTTCCGCTTCCCGTTTTCCGGTGCCCGCCGTGATCTCCGTCCTCGACGGATCCAGGTTCGTCATGACGGATTTGATCAACGACGTGGCGTTCTCGGGGGTGTCCGTCAGCCGGCCCGCCCGCTGGGCGTCTCCCGACGCCCACGCGGTCAGGAACGTGTCGAGCCGCTCGGTGGCGGCGGCTACCTGGGGATCGTCCCCGTCGTCCTCGACCAGGGCGTTGTAGGCCCAGTAGCCGATTCCGGCGGTCGCCGCAAGTGCCACAAACGTTGATACGACGGCGCGACGGCGCGACCTGCGCCTGTCGTACCGCGGGTGGTCAACATAGCCATCCGGACGAATCATGTGGCGCAGATTAATCGCCCGCCTCTCTCCGGTCTCTCCCCGGACGCACGGTTCAAGACAAGGTAAAGAAGAAAGAAATCATGGACGGTTGATGGCGGGTATCCGACGCCTCCGCTTGGTCGTCGTGGGGGCCCGGCCGAATACACCCGGGTGGTCTGGCCGGGAACGAGCGGTCATTCGCCTTTAATGGTCTAGACCTCAGAAGAAAAGGCTGCCGGTCAGATCCGTGGCAGGGGCAACAGTGGCCGGAACTCATCCGGCGCGGCGTTCACTCGGCAGCGATATCGGACGAACTCTGTCCGATTTGAAGAGAGTCGAATCGGAAGCCATCGTTCCACCCGGTCTTCGGATTCTCTCCGCGCACTCCCCGACAGGCTCCCCGATATGCCAGGGAGAGGCCGCGAAGAGCGGCCCTGGTCAGGGTGGCCGCGACGTGTTCACCGCTGACCGAGTCTGGAGACCATCCATGTCCCGTGTATCGACCGGCCCCAGCAGCAAGCCGACCGCAGCGCACGCGCTCCTCGCGCGACTGCGTGACCACGGCGTGGAGAAGGTGTTCGGCGTGGTCGGCCGCGAGGCCGCCTCGATCCTCTTCGACGAGGTCGAGGGGATCGACTTCGTCCTCACCCGGCACGAGTTCACCGCCGGCGTCGCCGCCGACGTGCTCGCCCGCATCACCGGCCGCCCGCAGGCCTGCTGGGCCACGCTCGGCCCCGGCATGACCAACCTCTCCACCGGCATCGCCACCTCGGTCCTCGACCGGTCGCCGGTCATCGCGCTGGCCGCCCAGTCGGAGTCGCACGACATCTTCCCCAACGACACGCACCAGTGCCTGGACTCCGTGTCGATCATCGCGCCGATGTCCAAGTACGCGGTGGAGCTGGAACGTCCGCACGAGATCACCGACCTCGTCGACTCCGCGGTGACCGCCGCCATGACCGAACCGGTCGGGCCCAGCTTCATCTCCCTGCCGGTCGACCTGCTCGGCTCCTCCGAGGGCATCGACGCCGACACGGAGCGGCCGCCGGCGCGGACCCCGGGCAAGCCGATCGGTGCCGTGCAGGACGGCTGGGAGCAGGCCGCCGACGAGGCCGCCGAGCTGCTGGAGACCGCCCGGCACCCCGTCCTGGTCGTCGGCGCCGCCGCGATCCGCTCCGGCGCGGTGCCCGCCATCCGCGCGCTGGCCGAACGGCTGAACGTGCCGGTCATCACGACGTACATCGCCAAGGGTGTCCTGCCGCACGGACACGAGCTGAACTACGGCGCGGTCACCGGCTACATGGACGGCATCCTGGACTTCCCGGCGCTGGAGACCCTGTTCGGCCCCGCCGACCTCATCCTCACCGTCGGCTACGACTACGCCGAGGACCTGCGGCCCTCGATGTGGCAGAAGGGCGACGAGAAGAAGACCGTCCGCGTCTCGCCGACCGCCAACCCGATCCCGCGCGTCTACCGGCCCACCGTCGACGTCGTCACCGACGTCCTCGCCTTCGTCGAGCACCTCGACGCCGCCACCGTCTCCCTCAAGGCCAAGGAGCGGCACGACATCGAGCCGCTGCGCGCCCGCGTCGCCGAGTTCCTCGCGGACCCGACGGCCTACGAGGACGGCATGCGCGTCCACCAGGTCATCGACTCCATGAACACCGTCATGGAGGAGGTCGCCGAGTCCGGCGAGGGCACGATCGTCTCGGACATCGGCTTCTTCCGGCACTACGGCGTGCTGTTCGCCCGCGCCGACCAGCCCTTCGGCTTCCTCACCTCGGCCGGCTGCTCCAGCTTCGGCTACGGCATCCCAGCCGCCATGGGCGCCCAGCTCGCGCGCCCCGGCCAGCCCACGTTCCTCATCGCGGGCGACGGCGGCTTCCACTCCAACAGCGCCGACCTGGAGACCATCGCCCGCCTCAACCTCCCGGTCGTGACCGTCGTCGTCAACAACGACACCAACGGGCTGATCGAGCTGTACCAGAACCTCGGACACCGCCGCAGCCACGACCCGGCGGTCAAGTTCACCGGCGTCGACTTCGTCGCGCTCGCCGAGGCCAACGGCGTCGAGGCGACCAAGGCGACCGACCGGCAGGAGCTGCTCGCCGCGCTGCGCAAGGGCGCCGAGCTGGGCCGCCCGTTCCTGATCGAGGTTCCGATCAACTACGACTTCCAGCCCGGTGGCTTCGGGGCGCTGAGCATCTGATCATGGCCTCCCAGGACCTTCCCGCGGCCTTCGGGTTCCTGGCCTCCGCTCGCCCGAGCGGGGGCCGGGCCCCCCGAGCCGCCTTCGCCACCCGGGGCACCCACACCGGCGTCGAGCTGAGACTGCGTTCGCAGACCCTCGGCACGACCCTGGTGCACACCCCCGGGACCCCGCCCGACGCCGCCCTCGCGCACGACGCCGACACCGCCGTCGTGCTCGCCGGGGAGATCTACAACCGCGGCGACCTCTCCTCCGTCCTCGGATCCGGCGCCGGCCCGGCGGGCGACGCCCAGCTGCTGCTGGACCTGCTGCGACGCTACGGCCTGCACGCCTTCCGCCTGGTCAACGGCCGCTTCGCGGCGGTCGTCTGCTCCGGCGGGCGGGTGCTGCTGGCCACCGACCACGCCGGGTCCGTCCCGCTGTACGTGTGCGCGGGCCCCGGCGAGGTCACGGCCTCCACCGAGGCCAAGACCCTGTCCGGACACGGCGGTCCGCGCGGCTTCCCGTTCGCGGACGCCCGCCGGGTGCGCGGCCTTCCCGGCGTCTACCAGGTGCCCGCCGGCACCGTCATGGACATCGACCTCGGCACCGGCACGGCTGCCGCGCACCGCACCTGGGCACCGCCGCTGGCCCGTCGCGTCATGGACGAGGGCGAGGCCGTGGACGCCGTGCACGCGGCGCTCGACCGGGCGGTGAGCGCCCGCGTCACCCCCGGCGCCACCCCGCTGGTCGTGCTCTCCGGCGGCATCGACTCCTCCGGGGTGGCCGCGCTCGCCCACCGGGCCGCCGGGCGGATCGACTCCCTGTCCATGGGAACGGACGTCTCCGACGAGTTCGCGCAGGCCCGCACGGTCGCCGACCACCTCGGCAGCCGGCACCGGGAGATCACCGTGCCGACGGCGGACCTGCTCGGCCAACTCCCCTACGCGGTCTGGGCGTCGGAGTCCGAGGACCCGAACATCATCGAGTACCTGCTGCCCCTCGTCGCGCTCTACCGCGCGCTCGACGGGCCACCCCGCCGCGTGCTCACCGGGTACGGCGCCGACATCCCTCTCGCGGGCATGCACCGGGAGGACCGCCTGCCCGACCTCGACACGGCGGTGGCGTACGACATGGCGACGTACGACGGGCTCAACGAGATGTCGCCGGTGCTGTCCGCGGTGTGCGGCCACTGGTCGACGCACCCGTACTGGGACCGTGACGTGCTCGACCTGCTCGTGTCGCTGGAGGCGGGGCTCAAGCGCCGCTACGGGCGCGACAAGTGGGTGCTGCGGGCCTCGATGGCGGAGCTGCTGCCCGAACAGACCGTGAAACGGCCGAAGCTGGGCGTCCACGAGGGCTCCGGAACCACCTCGTCCTTCTCGCTGCTGCTGCTGGAGGAGGGCATCGCCGAGCGCTCCGTCGACGCGGCCAAACAGCAGGTGGTGCGGTTGCTGTTCGACCGCACCGTGGTGGCGGGCGAGGACCCCGGCCAGGTGAGCACCACCGAGGTGGTCCGCTCGGTCGCCGAGCGGCTGCGACGGGGTGCGGCATGAGCGCGCCCACGGTCCGCAGTGGACCCAACTCCCGTACAGCCGACCGAAGATCGCCCTGCACGGTCCCGGCCGGGACCCCGCGCACCGACGACCTCCCGGAGGGGAACTGAGCCGTGGAACGCATCGACTCGCACGTCTCGCCCCGCTACGCGCAGATCCCCACCTTCATGCGCCTGCCGCACGACCAGGACCCGCGCGGCTACGACGTCGTCGTCATCGGCGCCCCCTACGACGGCGGCACCAGCTACCGGCCCGGCGCCCGCTTCGGACCCCGCGCGATCCGCAACGAGTCCGGGTTGATCCACGGCGTCGGCATCGACCGGGGCCCGGGCACCTTCGACCTCATCAACTGTGTCGACGGCGGCGACATCGACCTCACGCCGTTCAACATGAACATCGCGATCGAGACCGCGCAGCGGCATCTGGCGGAACTGCTCAAGAGCAACGCCGCCTTCATGATGCTGGGCGGCGACCACTCCCTGACCGTGGCCGCCCTGCGGGCCGTCGCCGAGCAGCACGGCCCCGTCGCCGTCCTGCACCTGGACGCGCACTCCGACACCAACCCCGCGTTCTACGGCGGCCAGTACCACCACGGCACGCCCTTCCGGCACGGCATCGAGGAGAAGCTCATCGATCCGGCCGCGATGGTGCAGATCGGGATCCGCGGCCACAACCCGAAGCCCGACTCGCTCGACTACGCCCGCGGCAACGGCGTCCGCGTCGTGACCGCCGACGAGTTCGGCGACCTCGGTGTGGCCGGCACCGCGGACCTCGTACGGGAACGGGTCGGCGGACGGCCCGTGTACGTGTCGGTCGACATCGACGTCGTCGACCCCGCCTTCGCCCCCGGGACGGGCACCCCCGCGCCCGGCGGCCTGAGCTCCCGAGAGCTCCTCGCCCTGCTGCGCTGCGTCGGCGACCTCCGACCGGTCGGCTTCGACGTCATGGAGGTCTCGCCCCTGTACGACCACGCCGGGATCACCTCCGTCCTGGCCACCGAGATCGGCGCCGAACTGCTCTACCAGTACGCCCGCGCCCACCGCGCCCCGGCGTAGCCCCGAGGCCCTCCCGGCCCGGCGCGGCCCGCGCACCGTCGCATCCAGACGCAAAGGAGACATCGCACCCATGGCTTCTCCGATCATCGACTGCACCGCCCACCAGGAACACCTGCGTGCCCTCGCGGCCGAACTGCCCGAGGTGCCGCGCGCCGACCTGTACGGCTTCCTGGAGCAGGCGAAGGCCCTGTCCGAGCGGCTTCCGCGCGAGATAGGCGCCGCCCTCGACAGGTTCAACGCCGAGGGCACCGAGGACGGCTATCTGCTGCTGCGCGGACTGCCGTTGGAGGCGGAGGGCGAACTGCCGCCCACGCCCACCTCCACGCCCGCGCCGGCGGACCGGGGCCGGCTGCTCATGGAGGCGATGCTCGCCGTGGCCGGCCGCCGGCTCGGACTGCACACCGGCTACGCCGAGTTGCGCTCCGGCACGGTCTACCACGACGTGTATCCCTCGCCGGGCGCGCACTACCTCAGCTCGGAGACCTCCGAGACGCTCCTGGAGTTTCACACCGAGATGGCGTACCACGTCCTCCAGCCGAACTACGTCATGCTGGCCTGCTCCCGTGCGGACCACGAGCGCCGGGCCGAGACGCTCGTCGGCTCGGTGCGCAAGGCGCTCACCCTGCTCGACGAGGACACCAAGGCGCGGCTCTTCGACCGCAGGCTGCCGTGCTGTGTCGACGTCGCCTTCCGCGGCGGCATCGAGGACCCGGGCGCGATCGCCGAGGTCAAGGCGCTGTACGGGAACGAGAAGGACCCGTTCCTCGGCTACGACCGTGAGCTGCTCGCCCCCGAGGAGCCGGCCGACAAGGAGGCCGTCGCCGCCCTGTCGCAGGCCCTGGACGACGTGACGGAGGCCGTGAAGCTGACCCCCGGCGACCTTCTGATCATCGACAACTTCCGTACCACGCACGCCCGTACGCCGTTCAGCCCGCGCTGGGACGGCAAGGACCGCTGGCTGCACCGGGTGTACATCAGGACCGAGCGCAACGGGCAGCTGTCGGGTGGTGAACGGGCGGGCGACGTGGTGTCGTTCTCCCCGCGCCGCTAGGCAGACCGTCCGCCGGGCGCCCGGCGAGCCCCCTTCGCGCACCCCGATCCTGGCCCCGGGGCGCGCGGAGGGGGCCGTGGCACGTTCGGCTCGTTCTCGGTGGCGCCCCGAGCGGCGCGTGAAACGCTGGCTCACCGGAAGTAACGCAGACGGGAGACGATGACATGTCCGACTCCACATCGACGGCTCGGGCGACGCCGCTGGGCTTCGCCGTGCACACCGCCCCGGTCGGTCTCGGCGACGACGGCCGGGACGACTTCACCGTGCTCGCCTCGACCGTCCCGGCCCAGGTCAGCGGGGTGTTCACCCGGTCCCGGTTCGTCGGGCCGAGCGTTCTGCTGAGCCGCGAGGCCGTCGCCGACGGGCAGGCGCGGGGCGTTGTCGTGCTGGCCCGCAACGCCAACGTCGCGACCGGCCGGGAGGGCGAGGCCAACGCGCGGGAGATCCGCGCCTCGGTCGCCGCCACGCTGGGCGTGCCCGACGGGGAGGTGCTGGTCGCCTCCACCGGCGTGATCGGCCGCCAGTACCCCATGCCGCAGATCCGCGAGCACCTCAAGTCACTGGCCCTGCCGTTCCCCGAGGGCGGTTTCGACCGTGCTGCCCGCGCCATCATGACCACCGACACCCGGCCCAAGGAGGTCCGGCTGCGCTGCGGTGACGCGACGGTCGTCGGGATCGCCAAGGGCGTCGGCATGCTGGAGCCCGACATGGCCACGCTGCTCACCTTCTTCGCCACCGACGCCCGCCTCGATCCGGCCGAGCAGGACCGGATCTTCCGGCGCGTCATGGACCGCACGTTCAACGCCGTCAGCATCGACACGGACACCTCGACCAGCGACACCGCGGTGCTGTTCGCCAACGGGCTGGCCGGCGACGTCGATCCCGGCGAGTTCGAGCAGGTCCTCCACGAGGCCGCCCTCGCGCTCGTCAAGGACATCGCGAGCGACGGCGAGGGGGCGAGCAAGCTCATCGAGGTGCGCGTGACGGGGGCGCGGGACACCGCCCAGGCCAAGCGGGTCGGCAAGACCGTCGTCAACTCGCCGCTCGTGAAGACCGCCGTGCACGGCAGCGACCCCAACTGGGGGCGGGTCGCGATGGCGGTCGGGAAGTGCTCCGACGACACGGACATCGAGCAGGACGTGGTGCGGATCCGGTTCGGGGAGACGGAGGTGTACCCGGCGGGGTCCGTCGACGTGGCCGAGGAGGACGCCGTGCGGGCCGCTGTCGCGGAGCACCTCAAGGGGGACGAGGTGGTCATCGGGATCGACCTCGGGATCGCCGAGGGGGCGTTCACCGTGTACGGGTGCGACCTCACGGAGGGCTACGTCCGCCTCAACTCGGAGTACACGACCTGACGTCGCCCAGCGGATTCCCGCCCCCTCCGTCCCGTACCTGGGGGCTGCCGGCCCCCAGACCCCCGCGTCGGCCTGAACGGCCTCGTCCTCAATCGCCGGACGGGCTGAGAAACAGCCCCTCCGGCGATTGAGGAGCGGGGGCCCGGGGGCAGCGCCCCCGGTACGGGACGGGAAGGGGCGGAGGGGGCGAAGAACGCCCGGGTATGCCGAGCCCGCACGTGCTATGCGTTCCCCCTGCCCAGGGGCCCTCCGGGTCGTCGGGCGAGCCCAGGATGGGAGCGGAATGCATCCGGCAGGAGGGCCGCAGGGACATGGAGAGCACGAGGACCGACACCGGCGAGACCGGGTACGACGCGGGGGTCCGGGGCGTGGTGAGGCCGGGCGACGCACGCGGCGGCACGCTCCGCCTCGTCCGCACCGACGACTTCGACTCGCTGGACCCGGGCAACACCTACTACGCGTACACGTGGAACTTCCTGCGCCTGATCGGACGGACGCTCGTCACCTTCGACACCGCGCCGGGCAAGGCGGGCCAGCGCCTCGTGCCGGACCTGGCGGAGGCGCTCGGCGAGTCCTCGGAGGGCGGCCGGGTGTGGACGTACCGGCTGCGCGAGGGACTGCGGTTCGAGGACGGCAGCCCGGTCACCGCCGGTGACGTCAAGTACGCGATAGCCCGCAGCAATTACGGAACCGACGTGCTCGGCGCGGGGCCCACCTACTTCCGGCACCTGCTGGGCACCGAGTACGGCGGCCCCTGGCGCGAGCCCGACGCCGACGGGCCGGTCACCCTGGAGACCCCCGACGAGCGCACCCTCGTGTTCCGGCTGGCGGAGCCGTTCGCGGGGATGGACCTGCTGGCGACGATGCCGAGCACCACCCCGGTGCCGCGCCGGCTCGACACGGGCGCCGGGTACCGGTTGCGGCCGGTCGCGACGGGCCCGTACCGCGTGGTGTCGTACACCCGCGGTGAACTCGCCGTCCTGGAACGCAATCCGCACTGGGCCCCGGAGACGGACCCGGTCCGCAGACAGCGGGTGGAGCGCATCGAGGTGCACCTCGGCAAGGACCCGCACGAGGTGGACCGGATGCTGCTCGCGGGGGAGGCGCACATCGACCTCGCCGGGTTCGGGGTCCAGCCCTCGACGCAGGAGAGGATCCTGGCCGACCCGGCGCTGCGCGCCGACGCCGACAACCCGCTGTCCGGGTTCACCTGGATCTACTGCCTGTCGAGCCGGATCGCGCCGTTCGACAACGTGCACGCCCGCCGTGCCGTGCAGTTCGCCACCGACAAGGCCGCGATGCAGGAGGCGTACGGCGGTTCGGTCGGCGGGGACATCGCGACGACGATCCTGCCGCCGACGCTCGACGGCCATCAGGACTTCGACCGCTACCCGGTGGGCCCCGAGGGGCGCGGCGACCTCGACGCGGCGCGGGCCGAACTCGCCGCCGCCGGGATGCCCGACGGGTTCCGGACGAAGATCGCCGCCCGCAAGGACCGGCTGAAGGAGTACCGGGCCGCCGAGGCGCTGGCCGCCGGGCTCGCCCGGGTCGGCATCGAGGCCGAGGTCCTGGACTTCCCCTCGGGCGACTACTTCGACATCTACGGCGGCTGCCCCGCCTATCTGCGCGAACACGGCATCGGGATCATCATGTTCGGCTGGGGCGCCGACTTCCCCGACGGATACGGGTTCCTCCAGCAGATCGTCGACGGCCGGGCCATCAAGGAGCGCGGCAACCAGAACATGGGCGAGCTGGACGATCCGGAGATCAACGCCCTGCTCGACCGCGGTGCGACCTCCTCCGACCCGGCCGAGCGCGCGGAGATCTGGCACCGGATCGACCGCCTCACCATGGAGCACGCGGTGATCGTGCCGTACCTGTACCCGCGCTCGCTCCTCTACCGGCACCCGGACGCCCGCAACGTGTATGTGACCGGGTCCTTCGGGATGTACGACTACGTGGCGCTCGGCGCGAGCTGAGACACCGCGCGCAGGTCCTGCCGGTGGGTTCCCGCGACCCCCGGCAGGGCGAGGCTCCGGCAGGACTGCGCCGCCTCGTGGAACTCCGCCTCGAAGCGGCCCAGTCGGTGCAGGAAGCTGCGGGTGGAGCCGGTGAGGTCGGTACCCCGTGCGCTGCGCAGCAACAGCTGTGCTCCCAGGCCGAGTTCGAGCCGGTGGATGCGACGGGTCAGCGCGGACTGGCTGATGGAGAGCACCGCGGCCGCCCGGTTGATGCTGCCGTGCCGCGCGACCGCCCGCAGTACGTGCAGGTCGTCGACGTCGAGCTTCCGGGTGCCCTGCGCGGTGTCCGGTGCCGTCGGCGCGGCCGGCCCCGGACCGGCGGTACGGGCGGCTCCGGTCGTCCGTTCGCGGTACCAGCGTGTCCACCACGGGTCGGTGAGCAGGGCCGGGTGACGGTCGGCGAACCGGCGCAGATAGCGGTCGGCGAGCAGCTCGGCCAGGTGCTCCGCGAGCGCGCCGGGGACGACCGTCGGGTCGACGAGGAGGCTGGTGGAGCGGTGGGGGCGCTCCACGACGGACCGGTGCACCACGGAGGGGGCGACGACGGCCGGCCGGGTCGGGGAGCCGAGGCCGATCGCGTCGCCGCGCCGCAGCATGCCCCGGGCCACGGAGGCTCCGGTGACGTGCAGGGCGGCGGGCGCGGGCAGCCCGGCCGCCTGGAAGACCCGCGCGACCAGGACCTCGGAGTCGGGGCCGACCTCGGACACCCAGGTCTCCTCCCGCAGATCGGCGAGGGAGACCGCGCCGCCGCCGGCCAGCCGGTGGCCGTGGGGCAGGGTGACCCACAGCGGGTCGTCGAGGACCGGGTAGGTGCGCACGGGGCGTTCGACGGACCGGCCCGGGGCGTCCAGGTTCCAGGTGTGCGCCGCGTCGACGTGGTAGCCGGCGAGCCTGCGCATGACCTGCTGGGGCGTGTCGTGGTGCACCGACAGCAGGATGTCCAGGGCGGCGGCGGCGTCCTCGACGACGTCCTCCAGGAACGGTTCGGCGGAGGCGATGGCCAGGACGGCCGGGGCGTCGACGGCCTCGGGCCCGTGCCCGAAGATGTCCGTCCGGACGGCGAGGTCGACCTGGCGGAAGAACCGGCGGCCGGCGGCCAGCAGGCGCGAGCCCGCCGAGGTGAGCCGCGCGGTGTGCCGGCCGCGCAGGGTCAGCGGCAGCCCCACCGCCTTGTCCAGGCGCTCCAGTTGGCGCTCCACGGCACCGCCCCGTGAGCCGGTCCTGCGGGCGGCCTCGGCGAGGTCCCCGCACTGCCCGACCGCGTCCAGCAGGGACAGGTCGGGGCGGGTGAAGGGGAAGCCCGCGAGGGCGCCGGGGCACGCCGGCGTGGGGGGCGCGGCGGTGGGGGACGCCGGAGCGGGCGTGCCGGTGGAGGAAAAGGATGAGGGAATGGATGGGGGAAAGGCGGTCGGCCGGTCGGGAACAGAGGCGAGTGCAGGATGTACCGCAGGCGTTGTTTCTGACCCGGAAGACAATGTCGGTTTCCTTTGTGGTCAAGGACTGTGCCGTGTGATTGTCCGCAGTGGTTCGATGAATTCGATTCGGCCGAATTCTCCGTATGTCGCTGCGGTGATGTTAGGCACGTCCTCTCTCCGGGCTCTCCTCACTTCGGGAGAGGCGCCGGAGACCGTCCGGAGACAGGGTCCCGCGGGGTCGTTCAGGCCTGGTCGGTCGGGCGGATGAAGATCTCGTTGACCGTGGCGTGGGCCGGTGCGGTGACGGCGTAGCGCACCGCCTCGGCGATGTCGGTGGCCTGCAACTGCCGGATCTTGGCGACCCGTTCCTCGATCGCGGCCTTCGTCGGAGCGTGGGTGATGTGCTCGCGCAGCTCCGTCTCGACGGTGCCCGGCTCGACGACCACCACGCGCACCCCGCGTTCGGTGACCTCCTGGCGCAGCCCCTCGCTGAAGCCGTTCACGGCGAACTTGCTCGCGTTGTAGCCGGCCGCCCCGCGCCCCGCGACGCGGCCGGCGATCGAGGAGATCTGCACGACCGTGCCCTGGCTCCTGAGCAGGTGCGGAAGGGCCGCGTGGGTCATGTACATCAGGCCGAGGACGTTGGTGTTGATCATCCGGGTCCAGTCGGTGGTGTCGGCGTCCTCGACGGGGCCGAGCAGCATGATCCCGGCGTTGTTCACGAGGATGTCGAGGCGCCCCAGAGTCTCCACCGTGGACCGTACGGCGTCGGCCGCGGCCCGCTCGTCGGTCACGTCCAGTTCGACGACGTGCACGGTGGCGCTGGTCGCGGCGAGTTCGTCCGCGAGCGCGGTCAGCCGGTCGACCCGGCGGGCCGCGACGGCGACCGCCGCGCCCTCCGCGGCGAGCGCCCGCGCGGTGGCCGCGCCGATGCCCGAACTCGCGCCCGTGACGAGCGCGACTTTTCCCTGCAGTGCTGAGGTGGTGGTCATGGTTCTCCCCGGGGGCGAGTGCCGGTGCGTGGACGGGTCCGAGAATTCGGCCGGAACACCGGGCCGATTCGGCCGGGACGCCTGATCCCTTCGGCCGGGACCTCGGGCGAATTCAGTCGGGTCGCCAGGACGTTAGCAGCAGGGCCGTGCCTCGGTGAATGGCCGGAGGAGCCGCAGGTTATGACTGTTTCCGGCCGGTTATGCGCGCCGGGGCCCGAGGCCACGACGCCTCCGCGCGGGCACGGCAGATTGGGACGGCGACAGCACGTCGGCGCGACCCCTGTGCAGCGACCTGCGCAGCGATAGGCGGTGGATGATGCAGAACGACGCGGCACTCCAGGACGAGAAGGCGGCCCCCTCGTACCCGATGCCACGGGTCTGTCCCGTGGACCCGCCCCCGCAGCTCGCCGGACTGCGCGCCGGTCCGGCCGCGAGCAAGGTCACCCTGTGGGACGGCAGCCAGGTCTGGCTGGTCACCTCCCACGCCGGGGTACGGGCCGTGCTCGGTGACCGTCGGTTCACCGCCGTCACCAGCGCCCCCGGCTTCCCGATGCTGACCCGTACCTCCCAACTGGTGCGCGCCGCACCGCACACGGCCTCCTTCATCCGCATGGACGACCCGGATCACTCCCGGCTGCGTTCGATGCTCACGCGGGACTTCCTGGCCCGCCGTGCCGAGGAGATGCGGCCGGTGCTGCGGGAGCTGCTCGACGAGATGCTGTCCGCGCTGGTCTCCTCCGGCGAGCGGCCGGTCGACCTCGTCACCGGGCTCACGACACCCGTGCCCTCCAAGGTCATCACCCTGCTCTTCGGGGTGTCCGAGGGGGACTTCATCGAGAGCCGCAGCGCGATCCTCATCGACCGCGGCTACACGCCCGACCAAGTGGCCGCCGCGCGAGACGAGTTGGACGGCTTCCTGCGTGACCTCGTCGAGCAGCGGGTCGCCGACCCGGGCACCGACCTGGTGAGCCGGCTGGTGACCGAGCAGGTGCGCCCCGGCCGGCTGAGCGTCGAGGAACTCGTGCCGATGTGCCGGCTGCTGCTGGTCGCCGGACACGGCACGACCGCCAGCCAGGCCGCGCTCAGCCTGCTCAGCCTCGCCACCGACCCGCACCTGGCCGGCGCGCTCGCCAAGGACGAGAGCCTGCTGCCGAAGGCGGTCGACGAGCTGCTGCGCTTCCACTCCATCGTGCAGAACGGGCTGGCCCGCACCGCCGTCGAGGACGTCCGGCTCGACGACGTGACGATCCGGGCCGGGGAAGGCGTCGTCCTGTCGCTGGCCGCAGGCAACCGGGACGAGGGGGTCTTCCCGTCCCCCGACACCCTCGACCCGCACCGCGACGCCCGCCGCCACCTCGCCTTCGGCCACGGCATCCACCAGTGCCTCGGTCAGTGGCTCGCCAGGGTCGAGATCGAGGAGACGCTCGCCGCCGTCCTGCGCTGGATGCCCGGCGTGCGGCTCGCGGTGCCCTTCGAGGAGCTGGACTTCCGCCACGAGGTGTCGAGTTACGGGCTCGGCGCGCTGCCGGTGACCTGGTGAGCGACGTGCGCGAGCCGAGCGGCACGGACCCGGAGCCGGGCGCGGAACAGGGCGCGGAGGGCGGGGGAGGCCTGACCATCGCCATCGTGCCCGACGCCTGCTGCGCCATGGGCCGGTGCGCCGCGACCGAGCCCGACCTCTTCGACCAGGACCCGGCCACCGGCACCGTCGTCCTGCTCGACGCCACCCCCGCATCCGCCCTGCACGCCTCGGCCCGGCTCTGCGCCGAGCTGTGCCCGTGCGGCGCGATCACGGTCACCGAGAGCTGAGTGGAGCGATGATGATCCAAGCCCCTGGTTCCCCGTCCGCCGCCCCGGAGGCGGCGCTCGCGGCCGACGACTCCCCGATGGGAGAGGCGGCGCGCTGGGCGGTCGGGCTGCTGACGGCACCGGACCTCGCGGCGGACGACGTCACGGTCGAACGCTTCGTCCCGACCTTCCCGCCCCGGCGCAGCCAGGGCTTCTCCGCGACGCTCGGCGAGTGGCGCGAGAAGGGGCCGTTCACCGTCCTGGACTACCAGCCGATCGCGCACAAGGGCTGGGTCACCCTGGCCGGCCCGACCGGCGTGCGCCACACGCTGTCGCTCACCCTCGACTCCTCCGGGCTGATCCGCATCCTCACCTTCCTGCCCGAGATCCAGATCCCCGAGTTGGCCGACTGGGACGCGCTGGAGGACGCGCTGCGCACCCCCGGCGTCGACCACTCCGTCCTCGCGGCGCGTCTGACACCCGAGGGGATCGAGGTCCTGCACGCCTCCGACGCGGACCGGCCGATGCCCACCGGCTCGGCGTACAAGCTCTACGTGATGCGGGCGCTCGTCCAGGCCGTCGAGAACGGCGAGCTGACCTGGGACGACGAGGTCACCGTCCGGCCCGAACTGCGCAGCCTGCCCACCGGCGACATGCAGGACCTGCCCGACGGCACCCGTGTCTCCGTGCGCGAGACCGCGTACAAGATGATCGCGATGAGCGACAACACCGGCGCCGACCTGATCGCCGACCGGATCGGCCGCCAGGCCGTCGAGCGGGCCGTCGCCGCGTCCGGGCACCACGACCCGGCGCTCCTGCGGCCGTTCCTGACCAGTCACGAGGTCTTCGAACTCGGCTGGGGCAAACCGGAGTCGCGTACCGCGTGGGCCGAGCGGGACGAGGCGGGGCGACGCGAACTGCTGCGGACGATCGCCGGCGTGATGACGGTCCGGGGTTCCGACCTCGGCGCGACCGTGCACCGGCTCGGCCTCGACTGGCACATGACGGCGTACGACGTCCTGCACGTCCTCGACGGGCTGCGCGGCGACAGCGCGCGGGACACCACCGGCACGGTCGAGCACATCCTGACCGCCTACCCGGGCATCGCCGTCGACCCCGCGCGGTGGAGCAGGGCCTACTTCAAGGCCGGCTCCTGCCCGGGCGTCATGATGTTCTGCTGGCTCCTGGAGGACGGGGAGGGCACCGCGCACGTGCTGGTGCTGCGCCAGTCGGCGGACGAGCAGAAGCCCATCGGCGACGGCCTGTTCCTGCGCGGCCTCGGCTCGCGCGTCGTCAACTCCGGGCTCCTGACGGCGAAAACCGCCCGGTGAGCGTCCGGGACCGACTCCTCGCCGTCCTCGTCGCCGTGCTGTGGGGACTGAACTTCCTCGCGGTGCGGGTCGGGCTCGACCACTACCCGCCGTTCTTCCTCTCCGCGCTGCGCTTCGTCGTCCTCGCCGTACCGGTCATCGTCTTCGTGCCCCGCCCGAAGGTCCCGCTGCGCTGGCTGGTGATCTACGGACTCGGCTTCGGCGCCATGCAGTTCGGGCTGCTCTTCCTCGCCATCGACCAGGGCATGCCCTCCGGCCAGGCATCGGTGGTGGTGCAGGCGTCAGCGCCCTTCACCATGCTGCTCGGCGCGCTGCTGCTGGGTGAGCGGATCTCCCGGCGGCAACTGGCAGGTGTCGCCGTCGCCGTCGTCGGCATGTCCGTGATCGCCGTGGAGCGGGCCCGCAGCGCCGCCCTGCTCCCGCTGTTGCTGACCCTGCTCGCGGCGCTCGGCTGGGCGTTCGGCAACATCGCCAGCCGGCAGGCGCGACCCGACCATCCGCTGCGGTTCGCCCTGTGGATGTCGGTCGTGCCGCCCCTCCCGCTGCTGGCCCTCTCGGCGGCCATGGAGGGTCCCGGTACGGGCTGGCGCGACTTCGGTGCCTCGTTCTCCGCCGACGGCTGGCCCGGTCTGGTCGCGCTCGTCTACACCGCGCTGGCCGGTTCGGTGGTCGGCTCCGGCATCTGGACCACCCTGCTGAAGCGGTACGAGGCGGGGAAGGTCGCGCCGTTCTCCATGCTGGTGCCCGTGGTCGCGGTCCTCGCCGCCTGGCTGGGCCTCGGCGAGCAGCCGACGGCCTGGTCCGCGATCGGCGGCACGGCGGTCGTCGCCGGCGTCCTGGTGGGCACGGGCTGGAACCCCTTCAGACGTCGTGGCGCGGCGGCCCGGCAGGGCGTGGGGCCCGTTCCGGTGGAGGGCGGCGGCACGGTACCCGCCCAGCCGGGCCCGCACGATCGCGAGCGGCGGCGGATCACCCGGCGCTGACAGCGGGGGCAAGGCTCCGGCCCGCCGCACGGTCGGCCCGGCCGGGCCCGTACGCCCGGCCCGGCTCGTGTCCCGCGGCCCGGCTCTCGTCCCCCGACCCGTCCGCGGGCGGGCCATGGGCCTCCCGCTCCGACCTCGGCAGCGGATGGCCGGCGACGCACCGCGCGGGCCGCCCGCCGGTGGCCGGAGCGCTCCCCTCCCTCCCCGGCCGGGGCCGCGCGCTCGCGCCGTGACGGCCGGCCGCCGATCCGGCCGTCACCCGCGAACCGACGGACGGCCGTGCCGCTCACCGAGGTGAGCGGCACGGCCGTCGCGGTATCGCGCCGTAGGACGGCTGGTCAGCGTGGATCGATTGCGCCGACCAGGCCCGTCCAGGTCGTCCAGCGGTCCGTCGGGGTGAAGCCGAGGGCGGCGTTGACCGCGATCATCGCGGTGTTGTCCTCGGCGTTCGCCGTCTCGATCAGCCGGACGGCGGGCTCGTGCCGCAGCACGTACTCCAGGTTCGCGAGCTTCAGCAGCGTGCCCAGCCGGTGGCCCCGGTGCGCGCGGTGGACGACGGTCATGCCCTGGAGCGCGTAGCCGGGATTGCCGGTGGTCTTGGAGACGCTGGTGTACCCGGCGAGCTGGCCGCTCGCCTCGTGCAGCACACCGGTGTGGTACGCCTTCCGGCCGCGCCCCACCCGCATGGTCTCGAACTCCCGCGCGTAGCTGGTCCCGACCTCCTGGTCCTCCCCTCGGGCGTCGTCCTGCTCCTCGTCGAACGACTCGTCGCCCAGGGACTGTTCGAGCACCGAGACCCGTACCGCGTACTCATCGGGGGTGATGGTCCCCCAGGTCACCAGCGAGTAGCCCGGGGGCACGTCGGGCACTCCTGGGGCCAGCGGGTCGTGGACGCCGAGGTCCAGCCACTGGTGGACGCCCGCCGGGGCCGCGGCCCGCCGTGCGCCGACCGCCGCGGCGAAGGCCGCGGGAGCGGTGTCCCGCACGGGACCGCCGGGCAGGGCCTCCACGACGGTCCCGGAGAGCACCGAACGCCCGTGCCCGGCGGCGAGTTCGGCCGCCCGGCCGTGCAGCGCCCGCCCGATGCCCCGGCGCCGCAGCTCCGGGTGGACGAGGAGCTGGTCGACCCGGGCGACGTCCGCGCCGTCGGGCAGCGCGAGCCGCAGCGCGCCGACGACACGGTCGCCCCGGCCCTCGTGACGGACGACCCAGTCCTCCAGCTTGGTCGCGGGCGGCGGGAAGCGCAGCGAGCCCGTCATGTCGGCGGCGCAGGGCGGCGCGGCTCCCGGCACGTCCCCGGCCGCGTCGTCGAGCAGCGTCAGCCACTGGCGGACGGTGGTCTCGTCGTCGGCGGCCAGCGGGCTGAAGCGCAGGCCCTGGGTGCTGTCGTTCACGGTGTGGTCTCCCGGTCGGTGCTCTCGGCGCGGTCGGGGGCGACGCCCATCGCCTGGACGTCGTACAGCCCGAAGGCGGGATGGACGTAGACGTTCGTGACCCACGGGTTGCGGAAGTGCAGGGTCTTGTCGTGGACCAGGGGAAGGATCACGGCGTGGTCCATCACCAGGCGTTCGATCTCCCGCCAGTGACGGGCGCGTTCGGCGGGGTCGGTGGTGTGCAGGCTCCGGTCGACGAGGTCGTTGACGCGCGGGTCGTCGAGTTCGGCGATGTTCCAGTTGCCGCCGTTGCGGCGGATCTGCCGGCCGTCGACGAGGGGCGCGAGGAAGCCGTACTCGGTGGGGAAGTCGGCGCCCCAGTCGGTGACGACGAGCCCGAGGCCGTGCTTGCGGATCGTGTCCGGGTGCCCGGCGCCCAGGCTGAAGTAGCTGGCGACGTCCAGCTCCTTCACGGTCAGCCGGATGCCGACGCGGGCCACCGACTCCGCCACGGCGTCGGCGACGAGGCGGAACTTGCCGCGTTGGGTGCCGATCACCGCCTCGAAGCCGTCCGGCATTCCCGCCGCCGCGAGTTCGGCGCGGGCCGCGTCGAGGTCGCCGCGCAGGTCGGGTCCCGTCGGGTAGGGGTCGAGGGCCTGGTGGGCGGGGAGTCTGGGCGGGAAGAGCGCCGTGGTCAGGTCGCCGCCCATGACCGGTCCGCCGCGGGCCTCCTGGAGCAGGATCTTGTCGGCGGCGTAGTGCACGGCCCGCCGCGCGTGCACGTCGCCGAACGGCGGGACGTGCGGCTGGATCGAGACGAAGTGCAGGAAGCTGGTGCGCGGATTGTCGGTGCGGGAGCGCAGCACCCCGTCCGCCGTGACGCGGCTCTGTGCCGCGTGCTGGAGGCCCCGGCCTTCGAGGTTGATGTCGAACTCGCCCGCGATCAGGCGCCGGTCGAGCTCGTCGACGTCCACCCCGATGGTCAGCTCGACCCGGTCGGGCAGCGCCGGGCGGACCGGGTCGAGCGCCCGGTCCCAGTAGGGGTTGCGCTCCAGGTGCAGGAAGCGTCCCGGCCGGTGCGCGGCGATGCGGTACGGGCCGCTGGAGCGCGGGTTCTCCCCGTACTCGGCACCGAGGTCGGCACGGCGCGGCACGGGGGCGGCGGCGGGCTGCGCCATGAGGTGGTCGAAGTCGGAGAACGGCCGCCGCAGTCGGAAGACGATCGTGCGGTCGTCGGGCGTGAGCACCGACTCCAGCGGTTCGTCGGTGCGGTACGGGCCCGGGTAGGGGCGCGCCGGATCGTCCAGCAGCGGGATGAGGTACGTCGGTCCGCCGGGCAGCACGTCCTGGGCGAACACCCTTTGCACGGCGTTGCGGAGGTCGTCGGAGGTGATCGGCGAACCGTCGTCGTAGCGCAGGCCGGGGCGCAGCCGGTAGGTCCAGGTGCGGCCGCCGTCGCCGACCTGCCCGGGGCCCTCGGCGAGGTCCGGGACGGGCACGAGCCCGGCGGGGCCCGCGTCGGTGGGGTACGCCATGAGGGTGCGGTTCAGCATCCGCTGGAGCAGCCAGACCCAGACGTAGTAGGTGCGGGCCGGGTCGAGGGAGTCCACGTCGGCCGAGGACACCAGCCGCAGGGTGCCGCCGCGCGCGGTCGAGGGGTTGACCGTCGCTCCGACGGCGGCGTTCCAGCCGGCCCCCGCGCGCGTGATGCGTTCCGTTCCCGTGCTCATCGTGTGGTCGTCTCCCGGTCGGAGGTACGAAGGGGAGCGTCCGTCTCCCGGTCGGAGGGAGGAGAGGGAGTGTCGCTCTCCCCTGCGGGGCGCCCGGCTCCGGCCGCCCGCGGGCTCGCCTGGCGCGGGACCCGGGCCGTGTCGCCTGACTCGGCGCGGGGCACGACGGCCGTGCCGCCGCCGGATCCCGTGCGGTCCAGCCGGAGCAGGAACGCGTGCTCCTCGCTCGCCCGGCAGCCGCGGGCGAGCTTCGCCTCGATGCTGCCGATCCCGGCGTGCAGGACGGACACGCCCTCGCGGGCGGCCGCTTCGAGGACGCGGTAGTACAGGACGTCGTAGTAGAGCGGCAGTTTGCCCTGGGCCTCGTAGTCGAATCCGGCGCGGTGGCCGAACCACTGCTCCTCACCGCGCGCCCGGGACCGCAGCACCATGCCGAAGCCGATGATGGCGCCGTTCTGGCGCGCCACCGAGACCATCGCGTCGTCGCCCATGACCTCGGAGATCCAGCTGAGGAGCCCCGCCGAGTGCTCGGGGCTCGCCGGATTGCCGTACTTGCGCAGCAGGTTGCAGTCGAGCTCGCCCAGGCGCGGCGCCAGCGCCTTGGTGAGCGGTTCGAGGTGCACCTCGACCTTCGCCTCGGCGAGCGCCCGGCGCTCCAGACGCACCCGGCGGCGCCGGTGCTTGCTCATGCCGGCGAGGAACTCGTCCCAGCCGCCGGCCGGGATGGGCAGCCAGGCGTAGTGCGCCGACAGGTGCGAGCGGTAGCCGCGCGCGTGCAGCAGGTCCACCAACGCGGCGTCCCGGACGTCGACATGGGGGAAGCAGACGCTCGCCGCGCCCCGCTCCCGCGCGAGCTGTTCGGCCCGCTCCACCAGGGCCTCGACGTCTCCCGGCCCGGCGTGCGGACCGGCGAGGGCGCGGGTGCGGCCCAGGTGCCGGCCGCCGCACACCAGCGACGGCAGCAGGGCGGCGGGATCGCCCCCGGCGACCTCCCGCAGGACGGCCTCCGCCTCGGGCGTCCCGCCGTCCTCCAGTGCCCGGGAGAGCATCGCGTCCGGCCGGGCCAGCAGCCACGGCACCGAGTCGTCGGCCCACGCGGCGACCAGCCCGGCGACGGGGTCGCCGTCCCGGTGCCGCATCAGGAAGTCCATCGTCGTCCCGGAGTTGCGCTCCTGCACCGCGAGCCATCGCGAGGTCTGGAAGAAGTCCTCCGCGCCGAGCAGTCCGTCCCAGCCGGCGCCCGGCAGGCCGGCGGCGTCCGCCACCGACCGCACGTCGCTCCGGCCGGCCGCATACGGACCGGTGCCGGTCACAGCTCCCGCGTCCCGTCCTCGACGACGAAGTCGAGGTGGGCGGCGGCCTTGTCGGCGAGGGCCTGCGCCTCCAGGCGGTCCGGTCCGCTGCAGTAGGTGAAGCCGACACAGGCGGAGTTGTCCATCCGCTGGAGCAGGTGGTCGCCCTTCTCCACGTGCAGCAGCACCTGCACCCCGGGCACCGAGGCGGCGGCCTCCACGCCGTCGACCCGCTCCAGGACGCCGCGCCGCTGCGGGTAGATCATGCGGACGGCCGCGCCGCCGGAGTGCCGGACCGGTTCGATCGCCGGTACCTCGCCGATCGTCAGCAGCCAGGCGTCCAGGATGGGGCTGCGCCCGGTGACGTCGGTGACGAGCATCGTCATGCAGCTCGACGGGGTGCGCGGGTTGGCCTCGATGATCCGCCAGCCGGACTCGGTGCGCCGTACCTCGGTGTGGCAGGGGCCGTGGTCGTAGCCGATGGCCTCCAGGGTGCCGACGACCGCCGAGTAGAGCTCGTCGCGCTCCTCGTCGGGGAGCGGCACGGGGAAGGTGTGGCCGCACTCGATGTAGGCCGGGTCGCCGAAGAGGTCCTTCGAGGTGACGCCGAAGACGTGCGTGTGCCCGTTCACGGTCATGGTCTCGACACTGACCTCGACGCCCTCGACGTACGTCTCCAGCAGGACGTCCCCGGAGCGCGGCTGGCCGCGCAGGCTCCGCCGGATGCCGGACAGCTCCTGCCAGGCCTCGACGAGCTGGTCCATGTCGTCGACGCGGCGCACCCCGTAACTGATGGCCTCCGCGGGCGGCTTGGCGATCATCGGGAAGCCCAGTCGGCGGGCCGCCTCGTCGAGCTGTTCGGGGCCGCTGACCAGCATGTGCGGGATGTTGTAGGGCACGTCGCCGAGCGCCACCCGCAGCCGGTCCTTGGTGTTGGCCCGTTCCACGGCTGCCGGGTCGGGACCGGGCAGGCCGAGGCGGCGGGCCGCCTGCGCGGCGAGCACCGTGTGGTAGTCGGAGAACGACGTGAGGCCGTCCACGAGGGGCGTGCCGTCCTCGCCGGTCACCACGGACAGCACCGCTTCGAGGTCGGTGGTGTCGACGTCGACGACCCGGTCGACCGCGGCGGCGAGCGGGTGCGCGTCCCAGTCGTGCCCGTGGGTGTACCAGGACCGGTCGCCGGTCAGCAGCCACACCTCCAGACCGTGCTCGCGGGCCTGGTGCAGACCGAGGACGAACGGGTGGTTCTGCATGTGTTCGACGATCGCGATGCGCTTGCCGACGAACATCGCGTAGTCGGCCAAGGGTGTTGTCATGGGGACCGCCTCCATGGTCCCGCCCGCCGATCAGGTCGGGGGCGGTGCAGTCGACTGGCGTTGAACACCAGTTGACCGTGCCGGTCCCGCGGCGGCCATGAATCGGGTGGTCACACGCATAGGCGGTCGGCGAGGCGCATAGGAACACGGAGCGCCGGGCCCGTACCCGCGAAGTCGCTCACGCGGTCCGTACCCGCGAAGTCGTTCACGCCGGGCGTGGCTGGGTCAGTGCCGCCAGCCCGCCCAGGACGGCGAACAGGGCCAGGAACGCGGCCGTGGCGCCGTGCCCGACCGCGTCCTCGACGACGTGGCCCCCGATCAGGAACCACGCCACCGTGCCCGCGAGCAGCAGGAGATGGTTGCCGCGTTCGCCGAGCAGGCGCATCCCCGCCCAGAGCAGCAGCGGCATGGACAGGACGCCGGCGATCCCGGCGAGGAGCGATTCGAGGGACCCGGCGAGGAAGGCGTCCTCGCTCGCGTCGCGCACGCCCTGCGCCCAGGAGCGGCAGGACGTCCAGATCCCGTAGCAGACGACGGCGGACACCGCGGCGACGGCGGTGCCCTTCGCCCAGCGGGTGGCCCGGCCGGCGGTGGTGCGGTTCGTCATGGTGGCAGCCTTCCATGGCACGGGGACGGGGGTCCGGGTGCACGCACCCGGACCCCCGCCCTCATCTCAACTCAGCCTCTCGTGAACCGTGTTGGGTGGCTCACAGCGAGTGCTGCAGGCTGTCGGCGTACAGCCGGGCGCCCGCGATCTTCGGGTGGAACGACTTCATGGACGGTGCCACGTTGCCCGGCAGCCAGTCCCAGTCGCGGTTGTCGGCCTTCGAGTGACCGGACAGGACGATGCCGTTCACGTCCTCCGGATCACCGCAGATGGCCTTGCCGGCGAACTCGTCGCGCGGGTCGGAGAACACCGCCTTCGCGCTGTACGCGGTGTTGGCGTCGTTGACCGCGCCCTGCATCTCGGCGGCGAGTGTGTCGGCCATGCCGTTCAGCCACGGCGCTTCCTCCGTGCCGATCCCGATGACGCAACTCCCGTCCTTCTCCAGGAGTTTCGGGTAGCCCATCAGCACGATCTTGGCGTTCGGCGCCTTCTGGTGGAGCGCGCCGAGCATGCTCGCCAGGCGTGGCCTGATCTGGTCGTGCAGCCAGGTGGGCGCCCAGTCCTCCAGGGAGCCGGTCTTCTGGCCGTTCTTCTGGCCGGTGTCCGGGTCGACGGCGTCGATGGAGTTGTTGTTGCACACGGTCAGGGCCGTGATGCACTCCTGGACGATGTCGGCGAACCGGGCGTCGTTGCCGCCGATGGACAGGGTCACCAGGGTGGTGTTCTGGTCGAGGTAACCCTGCTGGATCTGCGGGAGTTCACTGCTCTGGCCCTGGTTGAGGATGTTGAAGTGGCGGGCACCGGAACAGGCGATGAAGTGGTAGTCCATGGCCGCGTCGCGGTCGTCGGCCATCGCGCCGATCGACTTGGAGTAGCCGGGCAGGGTGGCCTGCCGCGACCAGGCGTACTTGGACCGGTGGCACTTGTCCTCGGTGTCGGGCTGCGTCGAGTCGTAGTAGTCGGACTCGGGGTAGTAGTCGTCGCCGCCGTTCGCCGAGGCGCCCTCGCCCGAGGAGTAGGAGTCGCCCATCGCGACGACCTGGTTGGCGGGCTTGGCGCCCATGGGCTGGAAGCCGACGGAGTCCCACGCGACGTCCTCGGTGCCCTTGCCGTCCTGGGTGACGTTCGACAGGGAGACCGTGGGTGTGCCGGTGAAGTTGAAGACCCCGAGGGAGACCCACTGGTTCTTCATCACCCGCTGGAGGAGCGTCCGGTTGGGGCTGGTCGAGTTGGAGCCGCCGACCTTGTACAGCGCCTGGCGGGTGTGCGCGCCGTGGTCCGGCAGGTGCACCCACACGCGCATCCAGCCGCGGTCCGCCTTGTTCAGCGTCCAGGTTCCGGTGGTCTGGAGCTTGGTCGCGTCGGCCGTCCCGCTCTTGTTGGTGTGCGAGAACCAGAAGTGGTTGCCGTAGGCGGCGCCGATCTGGTGCAGGTCGATCCGGCCGGAGGCGGTGCCGAAGCCGAAGCCGAAGGTGCCCGCCGAGGAGACGGTCCCGCACGATCGGCCACTGGATCCGGCCGGTACGACACCGTTGTCGACGTCGTCGACGACGTAGGTGCCGGATGGCAGACCGGACGAGCAGTCGGGCGGGTACGAGTTGGCGTCCGGCTGCTCGGGATAGGTGTCGTCGAACCGGTGGAGCGCGTTGCCGCACAGGGCGGCCGAGGTGCAGTTCTTCCAGGTGGAGGCCTTGGTGAACCAGCACTTCAGATAGAGCGGGTCCGAGGTGCTCGGGTCACCGGGCAGCAGGCAGGGGCCGCCGCCGGTGTTGTTGGTCGCGCTGTCGCTGATCTTCGACGGGTTGCAGTTGTTGCTGCTGTCGCAGAACAGCGAGATGGGCGGCTTGGCCGCGGTGCGCGCGGCGGTCGTCGTCCACCAGGCGGCGCGGTAGCCGGGCTGGAAGTCGCCGGGGGCGAACATCGCCGAGATCGGGCGGGCCGCCCAGCCGATGACCTTCTCCTCGTACGGCCAGTCCTGCGGGTGGGCGGCGTGGCTGTAGTCGTCACCGCCGGCCGAGTTCTCCAGGAACGGCGTGCGGTTCTCCTTCCACAGCGGGTTCGCCGGGTTGTTGGTCCAGCCGAGGCCCCACTTGCCGGCGTTGCTGCCCGCGTCCGCCTTCAGGTGGTAGCCCGTGTTGTACGACCACAGGGCGGCGAACCAGTTCTCGATCCACTGCGGGCTGCCGTCGTTGATGGTGATCCCGTCGGCACGGGTCTGGTTCCACTTCTCGACCAGGATGTTCACGCCGGACGCGATGTTCGCCGCGTAGTCGAGGGCGATGGCCTCCTGCTGCGCGGGCGTCTTCGTCGGCTGGCCCTTGCCCGGCAGCCGCATGCCGTCGGTGACCTGGGTGACGCCGTAACCGCAGTCGGACTTGCTCCAGTCGATGGCCCACGGGTCGGTCTGGGTGCCGTCGGAGGAGTAGGAGACGCCGTAGAAGTTGCCGACGAGCGGGTTCGCGGTGACGCCGGGTACGGCATAGCGGGTCGCCTGCCACATGTTCGACTCCTGCGCGGTGACGCCGAGCATCACCTGCGCGGGGATGTGCCAGTTGGCCCCGCTGCCGCCGCTCAGTGCCTGGAGCGGGAACAGGGTCTGCGGCGCGTAGGCGCCCATGCCCGTGTTCTTCCAGTTCGCCGCGCGGGTCGCGCCCTTGTTGAGGGTGCCGACGACGGCCTGGTCCACGGCCCACTCGATCTGCCGCGGGGTGGGCTGGAACGCCTGCTTCTTCGGGTCGTTGCGCGGCACCGAGCACGTGCGGTCGGTGTCGACCGGCGCGGCCATCGGGCTTGCCTTGCCGGACTTCGGGGACGTGGACCTCCCGGTGGCGGACTTCCCCGACGCGGACCCCGCGGGCGCGGCCAGCGCCGGGCTCATCGCGGTCGCGGCGCGCTGGGCGGCCGCGTCACCGATCCGGTTGCCCGGGGCGGCGTCGAGGACGGTGCTCCTCCCGGTGTCCAGGGCCTTCAGCGTGATCCGCGCGGCGCGCGCCGAGAAGGAGTCCTTCTGGGAGATGCGGGAGTCCTTGCCGTCCGCCCACGCGGTGGTCACCGCGGCCCCGCCGCGGCTGGAGATCCGGGCGTCCTTCGCGATGCCGCCCGGGTTGCGGACGGCCGGCGGGAGCGATCCGCCCGTCTTCGCCGAGCCGGTCACGTACACCGCGCCGGCGGGGGTGCGCGCCAGGTCGAACGCGGTGAGCGAGCCCTCTCCGAGTTGGGTCGCCCGGCCCTTGCTGTCGGGTGTGCGCAACGCGCTCGCGGCGACGCGGGAGACGGCGGCCCGGTCGTCGGTGGAGGACTTCTTGGCGCCCCCGGGCAGCCGGTCGATGAAGGTGACACCGCCGTCGGCGTCGGGCTGCAGCTGGAAGGGGACCGCGTGGGTGACGGCCACGGTCTTCACCGTGCCGCCCTGGACACGGACGACCCGGTTGCCGCGGGCGCCGACGATCGCGCCGTCGACGGGGACGGCCGAGGTGACCTGGCCGGGCACCTTCGTGGCCACGGCCTTGCCGCCGGCGGCGGTGACCGAGACGAGCCGCGTCTCGTTCGTGCGGGAGGTGGCCTCGTCGGTGAACTGCGAGAACACGGCGTTCTCGGTGGTGCCGCAGCCGGGGGAGAAGTAGCCGAGGGTGGCCTGGAAGGGGAGCTTGCGCACGGCCCCGGACCGCAGGTCCACGATCGCGGTGAACGCGCCGCGGCTCAGCAGGTCGGGTTTGTTGGTGAAGGTGCGCGGCGCGTAGGCGACGGCCGCGTACCGGCCGGAGCCGGTCAGGCAGGCGTTGCCGATCCAGGTGTCCGTCTCGAAGCCCGGCTCGGACAGGGAGGCGGCTGTCTTCCAGGCGTAGCCGCTCTTCTCGTCGGCGATCATGACGTGGAAGCCGGTGCCGTCGCCGGACGTGGTGAACGCCCGGTCGGCGGACGCGCTGTAGTTCTTGCCGAGCAGTTCGGCGCGCTGCTTCGCGGGGACCGCGTCCGGCCGGCTCTTCGCCGGGTCCTTCCCGTCCGCCTGCGCGGACTTGGGGGTGGGGGACCAGCCGTCGGCCGCGCCCGGAGGGACCGCGTTCGCGTAGGCCTGCGTCGTGCCGATCCCGCAGGCCACCGCTATCGCGACGGCCGTGGCGACCGGGACACGCGCCTTCCTCAGTCTGCTGCGTCTCAACTTCGTTTCCTTCATGTGGGGTTCACGCCCGGGTCTGGGCATGCGACCTGTGGGGGGAGAGCGAGCAGCGTGGCACCGGCCGCTCTTCGGCCTGTCCCCACCAACTCCTTCGCGCCGGTGGCCGGTTCGCGCTGAGTGCGCGTACTCAGGTGTCCCCGGGGCCCCTCTGCCACCCTGGACGGCATGTCCTCGCGCAAGCGCCTCCCGGCCGTCTCCGCCCTCACCGCCGCGACGGCCCTGTCCGCAGTCCTCTGTCTGACCGGTTGCGGCACCCACCGCCCGGCCGCGGCACCCGGCGGAACTGCCGACTCGCCTTCCCCGGTCGCCTCTTCGGCCGCCGCGCCGTCGAGCCCGCACGCCGAGCCCGACCGTGGCGACAGCGCGCCGCACAACGAGGAGAACAACATCGGACGCCGGCCCGGCCGGATGACCGCGGCGGACAGGGAGACGGCGCGGAAGGAGGCCGCGAAGGTCCGGCCCGTACTGGAGAAGCTCCGCGCCGAGGGTCGCGTCGGCCCGGACGCCGTACGCCCCGCGCTCGCCGCCCTCGGTTTCCCGCCCGCCGACCTGCGCGTCCAGGAGCCGTGGTCGCGCTGGAACGTGGACCACGCGGAGAAGGTGCCGGGCACGCTCTACGGCATCCGGATCGGCGCCACCGCCTGCGTCTCCGGGATGCTGGACGCCGACCAGGTGTGGACGGAGGTCACGGGCCCGTACCCGGAGACGGGATGCGTGGCGCCGCCGGTGGCGCACTGAACGCGGCCGGACGGACGCCCTGACGGTTCGCCACAGGTGAGTCGCGCAAGAAGATCCGGGGGACATCGGGGCCCGGCGGCGGACGTATGGGTGTAGACCCGGACGTACGCGCCGCGGACCCGGGGGCGTACGTGAGGGGGCTTTCCGGTGAACGGCTAGCATCGCGGCACAGTTGTCGGCCGGGATGGGGTGGGTGTCGTGTCACAGGCGGAGGAGGGGCCGCGGATCGCCGTTGCCGTGGTAACCATGGGCAACCGTCCCGCCGAGGTCGACGCCCTGCTGACCTCCGTGGCCAAGCAGGATCTCGCGCCCACCCGGATCGTGATCGTCGGCAACGGCTGCCCGCTGCCCGAGTTCGCCGAACGCCTCGGCCTGCCCGGCGAGGTGACCGGGATCGAACTCGACGAGAACCTCGGCTGCCCCGGTGGCCGGAACGTGGGGCTCGCCCGGTTGCGTGAGTTCGGGGACGTGGACGTGGTCGTCGAACTCGACGACGACGGCCTCCTCGTCGACGGCGACGTCCTGCGCACGGTGCGCGACCTGTACGCGGCCCGGCCGCGCCTCGGCATCGTCGGCTTCCGGATCGCCGACGAGCTGGGCGAGACGCAGCGCCGGCACGTGCCGAGGGTCGGCGCGAAGGACCCGATGCGTGGCGGCCCGGTCACCGGCTTCCTCGGCGGCGGCCACGCGCTGTCCATGCCGATGCTCGCCGAGACGGGGGACTGGCCCGCCGAGTTCTTCTTCGCGCACGAGGAGACCGACCTCGCCTGGCGGGCCATCGACGCCGGCTGGACCGTCCTCTACGAGCCCCGGCTGCTCCTCCAGCACCCCAAGACCTCGCCGGCCCGCCACGCCATCTACTACCGGGTCACCGCCCGCAACCGGGTGTGGCTGACCCGCCGCCGGCTGCCCCTGCCGCTGATCCCGGTCCACCTGGGCATCTGGATGGTGCTCACGCTCCTGCGGACCCGGTCGGCCGGCGGACTGAAGGCCTGGTTCGGCGGATTCGCGGAGGGGCTGCGGCAGTCCGGCGGCGAACGGCGCCCGATGCGCTGGCGCACGGTCTGGCGTCTCACCCGGCTCGGGCGGCCGCCCGTCATCTAGGGACACCCGTCCGGATCGGGCCGGAGCGCCCGGGCGTTGCAGGCGCACCCGCCGGGCGGGCCCGCCCCGGACGCCCCGCGCACGCCCCACGGGCGCCGGTGGAAGTCCGGCACGGGACAGACGGAGGCCCCGGTCGCTCACCTCGACGACCGGGGCCTGCCACGTCCCGGATGTGGCCGCGGCGGCGACACTCCCCCGAGTTACGCGTAGTACGCGCGCACCGTCGGGCCAGATCCGATGAAGTGATCACATCAGGCCACACCAACGGATCGCTAACATGAGGCCAACGTTCCCGGGAGGGAACGGTCGGTCGGCCGACGGGGGCCGTCGTCAGGGGACGCGAACGCGTCGTGGAGCGTGGCCACCGGGGCCGGGCGGGAAGGCAGTGGGGCGGTGTGATGCGGAACGGGCTGCGGTTCGGGCTGCTGGGGCCGCCGGTCCTCTACGGCGCCGACGGTGAGGTCGTCCCGATCGGCAGCGGCAAGACCCGTGCCCTGCTGGCCGCACTCCTTCTCGAACCGGGCCGGGTCGTCTCCGTCGACGCCCTCAAGGACGCGCTGTGGGGCGGTGCTCCTCCCGCCTCCGCCCAGGCGTCGCTGCACAACCACGTGACCCGGCTGCGCCGCCTCCTCGACGATCCGGAACGGCTGCGCGCCGTACCGCCGGGCTACGTCCTGCGCGTCGCCGAGGGCGAGCTGGACGTCCGCCTCTTCGAGCGGCACGCCACCGCGGCGCGCGAGGCACACGCCGGACCCGACGCGGAGCGGGCGCTGCGGGAGTCCGCCGCCGCACTCGCGCTCTGGCGCGGCGCCCCACTGAGCGGCCTGCCGCCCGAGACCGGCGGACACGCCCTCGTCCAGCGGCTGGAGGAGGCGCGGCTCCTGGTCCTGGAATGGGGGTACGAGGCGGAGCTGCGCCTCGCGCCGACCGTGGCCCGGCTCGACGGGCTCGCCCCCGAGCTGGCCGCCCGGATCGCCGAACATCCGCTCCGCGAGTCCTTCCACCGGCTGCTGATGCTCGTCCTGCACCGCACCGGACGCCAGGCCGAGGCCCTCGCCGTCCACCGTGACCTGCGGGCCCGCCTGATCGAGGAGCTCGGCATCGAGCCGGGCCCCGCGGTGCGCGAGGCCCACCTGGAGATCCTGCGCGCGACGGACCGGGACGCGGACACCGCCCCCAGCGGTCGGCGGGGTGCGGAAGCGGACCGGACCGGCGCCGAAGACCGGCCCACGGAAGCCGGGCCCACGGAAGCCGGGCCCACCGACCGGGAGAGGGCGGAGCCGTCCCCGCCGTCCTGCCCCGCCCAACTGCCACTGCCACCGGCCCACTTCATGGGCCGCGTGGACCTCCGGGACCAGCTGATCCGGATCCTGCGGCCGCAGCAGCCCGCCGCGTTCCCGGAGCCGCCACCCCGGTCCGGCAACGCATGGCACCCCCACTGCACCGCCCCCGCCTCCACCCGCGTCACCGTGATCAGCGGCATGGCCGGCGTCGGCAAGAGCGCACTCGCGCTACACGTGGCGCACGAGTTGAGGGAACGTTTCCCCGACGGCCAGTTGTACGTGAACCTGCACGGCGCAACGCCCGGCATGACCCCGATCACCGCGGGCCAGGCCCTCGCCGCACTCCTGCGCGACCTGGGCGTGGAACCCCGCCGCGTCCCCGAGAACGCCGACGCGGCGGCCGCGTTGCTCCGCTCGACGCTCGCGCCGACCCGCACCCTCATGGTCCTCGACGACGCGTCCCACGCCGCCCAGGTGCGCCCGCTGCTGCCGGCGGGACCGGACTGCGCGGTGATCGTGACGAGCCGCTCACCGCTCACCGCCCTGGACGGCGCCCACCGCTTCCCCCTCGCCCCCCTCACCGACGAGGACAGCGCGGCCCTGCTCCGCGCCGTCTCCGGCCGCCAGGACGGCCTCGACAGCGGGCACCCCCTCGTCGAACTCACCGGCCGGCTGCCCCTCGCCCTCCGCGTCGTCGCGGCCCGCCTCGCCGCGCGCAGCGCCCTCACCCCCGACGTGCTGGCCGGTCAACTCGCCGCCACCGAAGGTCGGTTGCATCACCTGGAGTACGACGACCTGAGCGTGCGCCGCTCCCTGGCCGTCGCACACGACGCGCTGCGCGCCTCCGACCGCGAGGCGGACCGGGACGCGGCGCTCGCGCTGTGCCGGATCGGCGCGCTCGACCTGCCCGTCTACGGAGCCGCCCTGCTCGCCCGTCTCACCGGCACCGGCGAGCGCCGCGCCGAGGCCGCCCTCGACCGCCTCGTCGACGTGGCCCTCCTGGAGGAGACGGCGTACGGCCGCTACGCGCCCCACGACCTCGTGCGGGACTTCGCGCGGGAGATCGCGGGCGCCGCCGAGTGCGTCCTCGCCACGAGGGGCCCGGTTCCGGACGGCGCCTCCCCGCGTCAGGGCTTCTCCGACGTCCTCGGTCCGGCCGCCGTGCCCGGAGGGCGCGGACCGGCTGTCCCCGGCGACCGGCCCGCCACCGCACCCGGCGGGCATGACGCGATCGTCGCCGAGCGGGCCCTGCGCTGGTACGCCTCGGTCGCCGCCCGGTCCCTGGAGGCGATCCTCGAACCCGGGCTCGACCGCGAGGACCGCAGCAGGCCGACCGCCTCACAGCCCGCCGGACACACGGCGGACGTGGCGGCCACGCCCGCCTTCCGCTCGGCACGGGAGGCCTTCGCCTGGGGCGACTCCGAGCTGGCGAACGCGGTCGCGCTGGCGGAGCGGTACGCACGCACCTCCCCGTACGTCCCGCTGCTGGCCCGCATGCTCAACCCGTACGTCCAACGCAGCGGGCACGTGGCCGAGTTGGAGCGGCTCCAGCGGGCCGCGCTCGAAGGGGCGCGGCTGCTCGGCGACGACGCGGCCGAGGCGTACGCGCTCGGCGACCTCGGCGGGCTGCACTTCATGACGGGCCGGGCGGGCGAGGCCCTCGCCCTGAACGACGAGGCGCTCGCGATCTGGCGCCGCCTCGGCGTGCTGTCCTGGGTGCGACGGGGCCTGAACAACCGGGGCATGCTCCTCGAAGGCCTCGGCCGTTACGACGAGTCCGGTGAGGCACTGCTGCAGAGCCTGCAGTTCTCCCGGGAGCTCGGCGACCCGCACATGGAGGCCATCACCTACAGCCACCTCGGCAACCTGTACGAGCACAGTGATCCGCGGGCCGCCATCGACCACCACAAGCGCAGCCTCGCGATCGGCGAGGCCGTGCAGGACGTGATCATCCGGCACTCCGCGCACTGCAACATCGGCTACGCCCACCTCACGCTCGGCGAACCGGCCGCCGCCGTACCGCACTTCGAGGAGAGTCTGCGGGTGCTGGGCAGTCATGGCGACTGGCACGGGGAGTCGCAGACCCGGCTCGGCCTGGTGCGCGCCCTGCGCGGCGTGGGCCACCGGGAGCGGGCGGCGCGCGAGTGCGACCTGCTGTGCTGCCGCGCCGACCGCCGCGCGGACCGGTACACCGGCGGTCTCGCCCGGCACCAGCGGGGCCTGCTCCTGCGCGAACAGGGCGACGCACAGGCCGCGTACCGCGAGTGGGCGTCGGCCCTGGAAGCCCTGGAGGACACGGACAGCCCGGTCGTGGGCGAACTGAGAAAGCTGCTGGCGACGTGATGCCGGCCGCGCGGAGGCCGGTTCACCGACGGCTGGACTGCGGGTGTCCGGCCGTCCGGCGACCGGTCCCGCTGACACCGGCTCAGCCGCCCCTCCCTCCGGCCGCCGACCGCCGACGGTCCGCTGACGCCGGCTTCACCGCCGGCTGAGCGTCGGGCTGCTGCCCAGCACCGTCGGCCTGACCGCCTCCCTCGGACGGTCCGAGCCCGTTTCGGATGTCGCCGGTGGTCGGTGCGGGGTGGTGTCATCGGGGCGTGTGGGGCGGCTACTTGGCGTCCGCGTAGCAGCTGACGACCGCTGTCGTGAACGGGAAGCGGACCGGGGTCTCCCCGAAGGTGAGGCGGCCGGCGAGTTCGGCCGCGTCGCGGATGGCGGCCACGACGGCGTCGGCCTCCTCGGCGGGACAGTGCACGATCACCTCGTCGTGCTGGAAGAAGACCAGCTCGGCGGCGAGGCCCTCGCAGGTGCGGCGCAGCCCCGCCAGCATCAGCAGGGCCCAGTCGGCGGCGCTGCCCTGCACGACGAAGTTGCGCGCGAACCGGCCGCGGGCGCGGGAGTCGGAGGACGCGTACCCCGGCACCCAGCCCTGGCCGGCGGGGGTCTCGGTGGGATCGTCCTGCGGGATGCCCGCTTCGTCGCCGCCGTCGCGCGCTCCGGCGGCCGGGGGGCAGGTCCGGCCGAGCCAGGTCCGGACGAGTCGGCCCTCCTCGCCCGCGCGGGCCGCGTCGTCCACGTAGGCCACGGCCCGGGGGAAACGGCGGCGCAGGAGCGCGAGGTTCTTGAGGCCGTCGCCGGAGGTCTGGCCGTACACCGCGCCGAGCACGGCGAGTTTGGCCTGGGCGCGGTCGCCGGAGAAGGCCCGGTCCGACACCGACTGGTAGAGGTCGCTCTCGCGGCCGGCGACCTCCATCAGACCGGGGTCGCGCGAGATGGCGGCGAGGACGCGCGGCTCCATCTGGTCGGCGTCGGCGACGACCAGCCGCCAGCCGGGGTCGGCGACGACCGCCCTGCGGATCACCTTGGGGATCTGGAGGGCGCCGCCGCCGTTGGTCACCCAGCGCCCGGTGACGGTCCCGCCCGGAAGGTACTCGGGGCGGAAGCGGCCGTCGCGGACCCAGTCCTGGAGCCAGGACCAGCCGTGGGCGACCCAGATCCGGTACAGCTTCTTGTACTCCAGGAGGGGTTTCACGGCCGGGTGGTCGACGGACTCGATCTCCCAGCGCCGGGTGGACCTGACCTTGATCCCGGCCTGCGCGAACGCCTTGACGACGTCGGCGGGAAGGTCGGGCCTGACGCGTCTGCCGAACGCGGCGGAGATCTCGTCGGTCAGCTCGGCCAGTCGGCGCGGCTCACCGCCTCCGGTGTAGCGCTCGCCGAGCAGTTCGTGCAGGACGTCACGGTGGACGTCCGCGCTCCACGGGAGCCCCGACTGGTTCATCTCGGCGGCGACCAGCATCCCCGCGGACTCGGCGGCGGTCAGCAGCCGCATCCGCTCGGGGTGGGCGCTGGTGTCGTGCCGGCGCTGCTGGTCGGCGTAGACGGCGAGGAGGTCCGCGAGCGGCAGGTGGACCGGGCGCGGTTCGAAGAGGGAGGACTGCGAACCCGGCTCGGCGGAACGCTGCGGCGGGTCCGGCGGCACGGGGCCGCCGCGCAGCCGTGCCAGCGCGGCGGCCGCCGACCGGGGCTCGCCCAGCCGCCCCTCGTGTCCGAGCAGCAGGGTCTCGGCGGCCTCCATGTCGTAGCACCGCTCTACTCGCACCCCCGTGGCGAGCAGTCGCGGATACACGTCGGCCGTCGAACGCCACACCCACCGGGTCACGTCCGGCCGGGTCCGCACGGCCTCGGCGAGGTCGGGCTCCCGGCGGACCGGCCCGGCGGGCAGCCCGTCCGGGCCGAGGGCGGCGATCTCCGCGCCGCCGTCCTCGGCCGGCGCGAGAGCCCAGCGCTCGGTCATGCTTCCGAGTCTCGCAGGGGGGTCTGACAACGCCGTCCGGCGACGCGACCAGCGGCTTCGCCGTGTCTCTACGCGGTCCCCTCCGAGGCCTGCTTCTGCCGCACGACCGCGTCGAGCAGAGCGGTGATGTGGGCCTCGGCCGTCGCCTTGTCGACGCCCACGCCGCTGAGGACGCCCGTGCCGTTCTCGAACTCCAGCAGGGCGAGCAGGATGTGCTCGGTGCCGACGTAGTTGTGCCCGAGGCGCAGGGCCTCGCGGAAGGTGAGCTCCAGGACCTTCTTGGCCGCCGGACCGTAGGGAACCAGTTCGGGGACCTCGTCGGCGGCGGGCGGCAGGGCGGCGGTGGCGGCCTCGCGGACGGTGTCCAGGGAGACGCCCTGCGCGGTGATCGCCCGCGCCGCGAAGGCGTCGGGCTCGGTGAGCAGGCCGAGGACGAGGTGCTCGGGGAGCCCCTCGGTGTTGCCCGCCGCCTTGGACGCCTCGTGCGCGGCCATGACCACCTTGCGGGCCCGCTCGGTGTAGCGCCCGAAGCCCTGGCTGGGGTCCAGGTCCACCTCCGCCTTGGGCACGAACCGCTTCTGGGCGGCCTGCCGGGTGACGCCCATGCTCTTGCCGATGTCCGTCCAGGAGGCGCCCGAACGCCGTGCCTGGTCCACGAAGTGCCCGATCAGGTGGTCCGCCACGTCGCCCAGGTGGTCGGCCGCGATCACCGCGTCCTGAAGCTGGTCGAGCGCGTCGCTGTGCACCTTCTTGATGGCGTCGATGAGGTCGTCGAGCCGTACGAATGCCTTGCCGGGTGGGTTCGTCGTCATGTGTCAACGCTAGGTTGACAGTGCGGGGGTGTCAACCCGAAGTTGACAGTGGGTCGGGACTGTCCTCCCGTGAGATCCGAGGGAATGTGCGGGGCGGAATGCGCACGGCGGGATGTGCACGCGGGAAAGATCGATGGAGGGAGCCCGGGTGCCCGCGCCCGGCGTGCTCGACGCCGGCAACCGGCCCCCCGGCGCCGGAGGGCGTCGCCGAGCACGCCGGGCGCGCCGGACCGGGGCTCCGTCAGGCCCGTCGCGAGGCCCCCGCCACCGAGGCCCCCACCCCGATCGCGAGGCACACGCCGACGCAGCCGGTCAGCGGGACCCACGGCACGGTCACCGTCACGGGTGCCGACAGCCGGCCGAGCGCTCCCGCCAGTCCGGCGAGGTTGACCGCGGCGACCGTCGCTCCGAGGGCCGCTCCGACGCCGACCGCCAGCGCCGCCTCGCCCGCGACCAGGCCCAGCACCTGGCCCCTGGTCGCGCCCGCCAGGCGCAGGGACCGCAGTTCGGCGCCCCGCGCGGACGTCGCCATGAGGCAGGTGCCCGCGAGCGCGATGCCGGCGTAGACGAGCGCGATGCCGAGAACCATCAGGAACCCGAGCCGGGTCTGTGTCCCGGAGCGCGGTCCGGTCGCGGCCAGCCACTCCGAGGCCGTCCGGACCGTGCCGCCGGAGGCGCGCAGCGCGCTCGTGACCGCCCCGGGGTCGGTTCCGGGCCGCATCCGTACGTCGAGCCGGTCGAGCTGTGCGCCCGGTGCGTTGGCCGCCGTCACATAGGCACCGTTGTCGCCCGTGCCCCGCGCCAGCACGGCGGCGATGCGCAGGCGCGCGGGGCGCCCGTCGCCGAGCCGGACGTCGACCCAGGAGCCGACCTCGCCGTGCCGCCACTCCCCGTCGACGACGATCGACCGGTCGTCGAGATCCCGCACGTCCCCCGCGACCACCGGCAACCGGGTCACCGCCGCGAACGCCGCCACGTCGTCCACCGCCCGCGCGTCCGACCGTACGAGCGCGGTCCCGTCCTCCCCGACGAAGACGGCCGTCGACGCGGTCCCGGACACCGTCGCGCCGGGCACCCGCACCTGCCTCAACCGCTCGCCGGTGACGACGAGTTGAGCCGTCGTCCGCTCCCGCGCCTCCGTCGCCCGGGCGCCGGTCACCGTCGCCGCCGAACCGAGCAGCGATCCGGCCAGCGCGACCGTCACCAGGGCCGGCGCGGCCACGGCGGCGGTGCGCCGGACGGACCCGGCGGCGTTCGCGCGGACCAGGACGCCGTACGCGCGGGGCAGCCGCCGCAGCGGAAGCAGCCGGACGAGCGGACCGACCAGCGCCGGTGCCAGCACGGCGACCGCCGTGACGAGGACCATCGGCTGGGTCGCGTAGGTCTTGCGCTTCAGCAGGGCAGCCGGGTCCGCGTACAGCGTCCAGGCCGTCAGGCCGAGCCCGGCCACCAGCAGGACCGCACCGGTCACCCGCCGGGACCCGGGCATCACCCCCGTGTCGACGGACGCCTCCCGCAACGCCTCCAGAGGGCCGGTCCGCCCCGCGCGCCGAGCCGCAGCCCACGCACCAGCGAGCGCCACCAACACCCCGACGCAGAAGGCGACTTCGTACGGCCAGTGCGTCCCCGCCCGTAGGGCGAACCAGGGCGGCGCCACCTGGCCCTCCACCAACTCCCGCACCAGCGTGGGCGCGGCGGCGCCGCCCAGCACGCAGCCGAGGGCGGAGGCCACCAGGCCCACCGCGAGCGCCTCCCCGAGCACCGTCCGCCGGACCTGCCCGGGCAGCGCCCCGGCGAGCCGCAGCAGCCCGAACTCCCGTCGGCGCAGGGCGACCACGAACGCGAACGTCGACGCCGTCACGAAGACCGCGACGAAGGCCGTGACCCCGGCCGCCGTGCCCAACAGCGCGTCGACTCCCACCAGCGCCTCGGTCTCCCGGGCGGCGGACGGGTCGGCGAGATGCCGGTCGTCGCCGGTCAGGACGCGGCCCCGGCCGCCGACGAGACGCCGTACGGCCGGGGCGGGCGCGTCGACGCCGACCGCGTCGCGGGCCGCGCCGTCGGTCCGTACCCGTCCCAAGATCCGCAGTTCGGCCAGGAGTTCGCTGTCCACAGGGTGTGGATGCGCGAGCGGCTTCGACACCCGGGCGGTGTCCGGACCCCGTCGCACCTCCATGGTGACCGTGTCCCGGCCCATGACCACGACCGGCGAATGCGCGAAGCGGGTCGGCGGCCGCGGGGGCGGGTCGGTCGCGGCGGCCAGGCCGAGAGCCATCGCCGTCATCACCGCGACCCCGAGCGCGACGGCGACGAAACAGCCGAGGAACGAGGGCCACCGCGCCCGCAGGGACCGCAGGCTCAGCATGCCCGTCCTCCCGGGACGGCAGGGGCCGGGGTTCCGGGCGGCGGCGCGTGCGGGTGCGGGGCTGCGGTGGTCCGTGCGGCGGTGTGCGTCATGGCTCCAGCGAACCGTCCGCGGGCTTCCCGGACACGACCACCAGGGGGCGTCCCGGGGGTGGGGCAGGCCATACCCCGAGCGCATCGCCGGGCCCGTGAAACCATCGGGGAATGAGTACGTCCAGCACCGTGGAGCGCGCCTTCGAGGCCGCCCTCTACGCCGACTCCGACGCGGCCCTCGACACCGGCGCCTCCCTGCTCGCCGCCGACCCGGCATCCGACGCCGAACTCGCCCGCCGGGGGCGAGAGTTCGTCACGGCGGCCTGGCGGCGCGGCTGGCAGCCCGCCGACGTCGTACGGCTCGTACGGCGCGACCTGGACGACCTCCACGTACGCCTGGTCACCTCCCTGATCCTCCAGGAGCAGGACGGCGACCGCTCACCCCGGGGCGCGCGCTGGGCCGCGCAGCTCGACGAGCTGGCCACCACGCCGCACGACGTCCGTACCGACCGCTTCTCCCACGCGACCGCGGCCCTGGAACTGTGCCGCCTGCTCCTGCGCCTGCCGTCCATCGAGCCGCTGGAGACACCGCACACCCCGGCCCCGGCCTCCGCCCCGCGCGAGACGCGCATGCTCGGCCGCATCCGCGCCCTCCTCGCCAAGGCGGAGGCGACCGGCTTCCCGGAGGAGGCGGAGGCGCTCAGCGCCAAGGCGCAGGAGCTGATGGCGCGGCACAGCATCGACGAGGCGCTGCTCGCCGCCCGGACCCACGCGAAGGACGGGCCCGGCGCCTGCCGCATCGGCGTCGAGGCGCCGTACGAGACGGCCAAGGCGGTGCTCCTGGACGCGGTGGCCGGTGCCAACCGGTGCCGCGCCGTGTGGAACGACGCCCTCGGTTTCTCGACCGTGGTCGGTTTCGAAGCCGACCTGGAGGCCGTCGAACTCCTCTACACCTCGCTCCTCGTGCAGGCCACGGGGGCGATGGCCAAGGCCGAGGCGGCCCAGCGGGCGGGCGGCCGCAAACGCACGAAGACCTTCCGGCAGTCGTTCCTCGCGGCGTACGCGCACCGCATCGGCGACCGGCTCGCGTCGGTCGCCGAGGGCCAGGTGACCGCCACGGAGGGGGAGTTGCTGCCGGTGCTCGCGGCCCGTGACGTGGCGGTGGCGAACCATCTGGACGAGATGTTCCCGCAGACCGTGACGACCCGGATGCGCGGGATCACCGACGAGGCCGGCTGGCACGAGGGCGCCGCCGCGGCCGACCGAGCCCAGGTCGGCACCCGCCCCCACCTCCCGGCAAAACCCGACCGACCCCGGTGAGCAGCCGACGACTCAGGGACGCGAGGAACGGCGCGCCGGCCCCCACCGGCGGGCGGCGGACATGCTGCCGGGTGGTGTGGTTCAGGGGCGCGGGGAACGGCGCGACAAGCCCCCACCGGCGGGCGGCGGACAAGCTGCCGGCTGGTGCTGTTCAGGGGCGCGAGGAACGGCGCGCCAAGCCCCCACCGGCGGGTAGCGGACGGGCTGCCGGGTATTGCTCAGGGGCGCGGGGAACGGCGCGATCGGCCCCCACCGGCGGGCGGCGGACAAGCTGTCGGCTGGTGCTGTTCAGGGGCGTGAGGAACTGCGCGCCAAGCCCCCACCGGCGGGTAGCGACGGGCTGCCGGGTGTTGTTCAGGGGCGCGGGGAACGGCGCGACAGCCCCCACCGGCCGGTGGGGGCTTAACTGCCGGTTGCGGGCGCCGGCGCGGGCGCCGCGACGCGCTCAGTCGCCCGCGTGCTGGAACGGCGTCACGGTCGCGTTCGGCGCGCTAGCCGCGCCCTTGCCCGCGACCGGGCCGTAGGACCACGGGAAGTCCTGGGTGGCGCCGGTGCCGGGGAAGCCGATCGTCAGGGTCTTGGCGGCGAGGCTCTTCGCGTCGCCCTCCGCCCCCCGCACGTAGGTGATGGTGAAGGACGCGGTGTCGCCCTTGGCGAGGGTCAGCTCCTCGGGCTGCGCGGAGTCGTCGGCGCCGATCTCCGCCGCACTCCCGGCCGCCGCCTTCACGGAGAGCCGGGGGACACCCTTCAGGGTGCAGCGCGCGCCCTTGTTGGTGAGGGTGACCGGAATGTTGCCCGTGTCCCCGGCGGCCGTCGCGGCGTTGGCGGGTCCGACCTGGAGACCGGCGTCGCCGATCGCGCAGGCCGCGGTGGCCGCCTTCGTCGCGGAACCGGAGCCGGCCGGGTCCCCGGACTTCCCGGAGCCGCTGGAGCCGCCGTCGTCGCAGGAGGTCAGGGCGAGGGCGGCGGCGAGGACGGTGACGGCGATGGGCAGAGCGCGCATGGGTTCCCCTGGGGGTCGGAACGATGTGCATGGATCATCACGCACGCGGGTCCGCCGATGTCGCGCACCCCTCACCGTTCACCCGACCGGGACCGTTATCGCCCGTTTCTGCCCGCGGACCGCCCCGGAGCCGACCGAATCGGCCCCTCCGCCCACCGAACCGGACCGACCGGGGGCGCGCCCGTGGCCGCCCGCTCGCCGCGCCCCGCCCGGAGCGGGACCGGGCACGCCTGAAGCGGCCCCGGTCAGGACCCCAGCCCGAGGCTCGCCGTCGGCAGGCCCGTGGGCAGCTTGCCGCCCTCGCTCTTCGTGTACGTCTCCTTGCCGAGCGCGCCCTGCCAGGTGACGTGCAGGGTCCGGCCGCTGACGGAGTCGACCGTGCCGACGGCGCGGTCCTTGCTGCCGTCCGTGCAGGCGAGACGGATCGTCCGTGTGCCGGACTTCTCGGCGGTGGTGCCGCTGCACATGGTGCCGCCGGTCGCGAAGAGGCCCGCCTGCTTGCCGTTGACCATCAGCACCACGGCCTTGCCGCCCGCCGTGGTCAGCCAGCTGCCCGACAGGTCACCGCCCGCGGAGGACGTGTCGTCGGAGCCGCCGCCCGTGCCGCCGTCGTCGGTACCGGTGGCCGCCGTGGCGGACGGGCCGGCACTCGTCGGCGTGTCGTCGGAGCCGCCGTCGCCGCCGCTGCCGCAGCCGGTCAGTGCGAGCCCCGCCGTGAGACCCATGGCCGCGGCCGTGAGACGTGCCCGGCGGAACGGGAAGGTCGCCGTAGTCACTGAAGCCCCCAAGAGTGGGTCGGATGCCGCGTCGCCTGAACGGCCGCCGCACGTTATCAGGAGGGTGCACGGGTTCCCGGAGTCGGCCACCGGATGCCTGTGGGAGGAGATATCGACGTGAACCCGGTTCCGGATGATGACCCCGCCGCGCCGTCCACCGGACCATCACATGGACACTGGAACAGGAAGGGCGCGGCACGCGTCTCTTCCTAGTACACGAGGGATCCGATCCGGACGATCCCGCACAGATGATGGCGCGCAAGATCATGGACGGGGGCCGGAGGCCGCGTGTGACGCGGGCTCCGGGGAACGCGCCGGACCGGATGCGGTCCGGTCCGTGCCCAGGCGGGCTGCGGGCCGTAGTCGCGGGCGCGACAGTCGGTAGTCAAGGAACGGTCAAAGCTGTAACCGCGGGACCACCCCCCGTGCACGTGCATCTGCCCATGCATCTGCACATGAACAGAGCTATGATCCGAGTCAGTTGACCACTGCATCTATGGCCACCTCAGCCACTGCACGACCGGGGAGCGACCTGTGGACCACGACGTGTTCGACCTGGATGACGTGTACAACGGCATGGCTGACGACGTGTACAACGGCATGGCCGCGACCGAACTCGACGGCGTGGCCTGGCAGAAGAGCAGGCACAGCAATTCGCAGGGTTCCTGCGTGGAGTTCGCCCGGCTGCCCGGCGGCGACGTCGCGGTGCGGAACTCGCGGTTCCCCGAGGGGCCCGCGCTCGTCTACACCCGCGCCGAGATAGAGGCCATGCTCCTGGGTATCAAGGACGGCGAGTTCGACCACCTGATCGCCGGATGACGGATGTGATCGCGGGACGCACGGCAGGGGCCGGCCGCGGGAGGGTCGGCGTCGACCGAGGGTGATGGTTACGCTGCGTTGCGTGACACGCGTAGAACCGCGGCGCCGGAAGGCGCCGCGGTTCTTCATGTGCAGGGGGGAGGGGCCGGTGCCGGCTGCGGCGGCAGCCGGAACAGCGCCCAGACCACCTTGCCGCTGAGCGTCCCGGCGAGCGGATGCCAGCCCCAGCCGTCGGCGAACGAGTCGACGAGGAAGAGGCCGCGGCCGGACTCCGCGGAGAAGTCGTCCGAGTCGCCGGCGACCGGACTCTCGTGGCTGGGGTCGCGCACCGCGCACACCAGTCGGGAGGTCCAGCGCATCAAGTGCAGCCGCACGGGCGGCCCTTGGTCGTCACGCGGGGTGTCCGAGGGCAGGGCGTGCCGGAGTGCGTTGGTGACGAGCTCGGAGACGACCAGACAGACGTCGTCGAACCGCTCGCCGATGTCCCACTGGTCCAGCGTCCTGCGGGTGAACTGCCGTGCCTCGCGGACCGCTTCGAAACGGGCGGGCAGAGCGCACGAGGCGGCGCTGCACACGGCCGCGGGATCGAGAGGCGGAAGTCCCTGCCGTAAGGGTTCGAGCATGGTCGATCCATTCGTCCCCATGCGAGGCACTCCCGGGTGTTCGCGGTCGTTGCGATGCAGCGGTGGCGCGGGGACCATGGTTCCGAATGCGCACAGCAGATGCAAGGGCAGATGCACGTGCACGCGACCGAATTGGACCTTCCTCTCCTGGTTCCTCTGCATTTATTCTGGCGAGATATTCCCGTTGTTGACGCTCTGTTGATCTGTTAATGCGCGCCTCCTTTGGCTCCTTTCCGTTTCCGTAACCGAACGAGTACTGCTTGAAGTGTTTTAGTGGCAGACTGCGGCGTCTGGAAGACGGTTGGGGAGGCTGACGAACGTGAGCGCTGGTGAGTCGAGCGGCTCGGTGGTGCGGCGCATGCTGCTGGGTTCACATCTGCGGCGCCTGCGTGAGGCGCGTGGCATCACCCGTGAAGCGGCCGGCTACTCGATCCGCGCCTCCGAATCGAAGATCAGCCGCATGGAGTTGGGACGGGTGAGCTTCAAGACGCGCGACGTCGAGGATCTGCTGACGCTCTACGGCATCACCGACGAGGCGGAGCGCACCTCCCTTGTCTCGCTCGCCAAGGAGGCCAACGTCGCGGGCTGGTGGCACAGTTACTCCGACGTCCTGCCGAGCTGGTTCCCCACCTATGTGGGCCTCGAAGGCGCCGCCCACCTGATCCGTGTCTACGAAGTCCAGTTCGTGCACGGCCTGTTGCAGACCGAGGCGTACGCCCACGCGGTCGTCCGGCGCGGCATGAAGGGCGCCTCCGCCGCCGACGTCGACCGCCGCGTCGCGCTGCGTCTGGAGCGGCAGAAGTACCTCGTCGCCGAGAACGCGCCGGAGTTCCACATCGTCCTCGACGAGGCCGCGCTGCGCCGCCCGTACGGCGACCGCGAGGTGATGCGGGGGCAGCTCCAGCATCTGATCGACGTCTCGGAACGGCCCAACGTCCGTCTCCAGGTGATGCCGTTCAGCTTCGGCGGGCACTCCGGCGAGAGCGGCTCCTTCACCCTCCTCAGCTTCCCGGAGTCCGACCTCTCCGACGTCGTCTACCTAGAGCAGCTGACCAGCGCGCTCTACCTGGACAAGCGCGAGGACGTCACGCAGTACGAGAGCGCGCTCAAGCAGCTCCAGCAGGACAGCCCCGGGCCGTCCGAGAGCCGCGACCTGCTGCGGGGTCTCCTCCAGCTCTCCTGATCCCGCCCGGACTTGCCAGGTCACCTTCAACTCCCTTGAAACACAAGTACGATGACGTGTGATCAGACCGTGATCGGATGTCCGCTGCCCCGGGTCAGGAGCCTGCCTCGGCAGCACAGGGATTGAGGGAGCGCATGTCGTCCTACTTCACCGACCTGGCCCAGCAGTACATCGACGGCGAGTGGCGCCCGGGCACCGGCTCCTGGGACATCATCGACTTCAACCCGTACGACGGCGAGAAGCTGGCCTCGATCACCATCGCCACGGTGGAGGAGGTCGACGACGCCTACCGTGCCGCCGAGCGCGCCCAGAAGGAATGGGGCGCCACCAACCCGTACGCGCGCCGCGCCGTCTTCGAGAAGGCCCTCGCCCTCATCGACGAGCGTGAGGCCGAGATCACCGAGGTGATCATCGCGGAGCTGGGCGGCACCCGCCTCAAGGCCGCGTTCGAGCTGCACCTCGTCCGGGAGTTCCTGCGCGAGTCGGTCCAGCTGGCGCTGCGCCCCGAGGGGAAGATCATCCCCTCGCCGGTCGACGGCAAGGAGAACCGCCTCTACCGCGTCCCGGTGGGCGTCGTGGGCGTCATCAGCCCCTTCAACTTCCCCTTCCTGCTGTCGATCAAGTCCGTCGCCCCCGCCCTCGCGCTCGGCAACGGCGTGGTCCTCAAGCCGCACCAGAACACGCCGATCGTCGGCGGCTCCCTGGTCGCGAAGATCTTCGAGGACGCGGGGCTGCCGGGCGGCCTGCTGAACGTCGTCATCACCGACATAGCCGAGATAGGCGACGCCTTCATCGAGCACCCGGTGCCGAAGGTCATCTCCTTCACCGGTTCCGACAAGGTGGGCCGGCACGTCGCCACGGTCTGCGCCGCGAACTTCAAGCGCTCGATCCTCGAACTCGGCGGCAACAGCGCCCTGGTGGTGCTGGACGACGCGGACGTCGACTACGCGGTCGACGCCGCCGTCTTCAGCCGCTACGTCCACCAGGGCCAGGTCTGCATGGCCGCGAACCGTGTCCTCGTGGACCGCTCCGTCGAGGCCGAGTTCACCGAGAAGTTCGTCGCCAAGGTGCGGACGCTGAAGGCCGGCGACCCGAGCGACCCGCAGACGGTGATCGGCCCGGTCATCAACTCCTCGCAGGCGGACTCCCTTTCGGGCACCGTCGAGCAGGCGATCGCGGAGGGCGCCACCGCCCTGGTGCACGGCACGACCACGGACAACCTGGTCGAGCCCTCCGTCCTGACCGGCCTGCCCGCCGACTCCGCCCTGCTCCGCCAGGAGGTCTTCGGCCCGGTCGTCTTCCTCGTGCCCTTCGACGGCGAGGAGGAGGCCGTCCGCCTCGTCAACGACACCCCGTACGGACTGTCCGGCGCCGTCCACACCGCCGACGTCGAGCGCGGCGTGAACTTCGCCAAGCAGATCGACACCGGCATGTTCCACGTGAACGACGGCACCGTCCACGACGAGCCCCTCGTCCCGTTCGGCGGTGAGAAGCACTCCGGCACCGGCCGCCTGAACGGCGAGACGACGGTCGACGCGTTCACCACCACGAAGTGGATCTCCGTGCAGCACGGCCGCAGCCGCTTCCCCTTCTGACGGCTTCCGGCGGCTTCCGACAGCCGGACCGGGACGTCCTCGCGACCGCCGAGGCCGTCCCCGCTCCCTCCTCGCGTACCCGGGCCCTTGCGGACAGAACCTGACCGCAAGGGCCCGTAGCGTCCATCGGTGTCAGGCAAGAGGACCGATGGGACGAGAGGGGCCGGTCATGGTCACGCACGTGCGAGCCGAGGAGCGGGGCGACGAGCGCGGGGCGCTGCTCGCCTTCATCGAGGAGCAGCGGGGCGGTGTCCGCCGGGCGCTGCTCGGACTCTCCGAGGAGCAGGCCGCGAGCCGGCCGACCGCGAGCGAACTGTCCCTGTCCGGGCTGCTCAAGCATGTCGCCGAGGTCGAGCAGGGGTGGATCGCCCGCGCCCGAGGCGAGGCGCCCGCCGTCCGGCGGGACGAGTCGAACTGGCACGAGTGCTTCGTCCTGGTCGAGGGCGAGACCGTCGCCGCCCAGCTCGCGTACTGGGAGAAGGTCGCCGCCGAGACCGACGCGTTCCTGCGCTCGGTGCCGAGCCTCGACGACACCTTCGCGCTCCCGAACGACCCCTGGTTCCCGCCCGAGGGCCGCGTCTCGATGCGCTGGGTGGCCCTCCACCTGATCCGCGAGACGGCCCGGCACGCGGGTCACGCCGACATCATCCGCGAGTCCCTGGACGGCAGGACCGCCTTCGAACTGGTCGCACAGGAGCAGGGCACCTCCTGGGGCTGACACCCCCCTAGGCTGGGCGGCATGTCAGCGATCCGTCTCCTCGTGCTCGGCGCGGTGCGCCAACACGGGCGGGCCCACGGCTATCAGGTGCGCAACGACCTGGAGTACTGGGGCGCGCACGAGTGGTCCAACGCCAAGCCCGGCTCGATCTACCACGCGCTCAAGCAGATGGCCAAGCAGGGACTGCTGCACGCCCACGAGATCGCGCCGTCCACGGCCGGCGGCCCGCCCCGCACCGAGTACGAGATCACGGACAGCGGCACCGAGGAGTTCCTGACGCTGCTGCGCGCGTCCCTGACGGCGTACGACCAGAAGATGGACGTGCGGTCGGCGGGCATCGGCTTCATGGTCGACCTCCCGCGCGAGGAGGCCGTGGCCCTCCTGAAGGAGCGCGTCGGGAAGATCGAGGAGTGGCGGGCGGCGGTCACCGGGCACTACGTGCCCGAGGACGGCCCGGAACGGCTGGGGCACATCGGCGAGATCATGAACCTGTGGGTCCACTCCGCCGACGCCGACGCGGCGTGGACCCGCGGTCTGATCGCCCGCGTCGAGGCCGGCGCGTACACCTTCGCCGGGGAGGGCGCGCCGTTCGTCGGGATCCTCGCGGAGGGCGAGGCGAACCCGTACGCGACGGGCGAGCGGCACCCGGAGGACGCCCGCTGACCCGTCACGACCGCGCGACCGGGTGAGCGCACGGCCCTAGTGGTGGAAGCTGGTCGCCGCGCTCTTGTCCCGGATCAACGGTCCGGGCTGGGCGCGCAGTTCGGGCAGCAGCCGCTTCAGGTCGTCGATGAACAGCTCGGCCAGGTCGGAGGTGAAGCCGTTGCGGCACACCACACGCAGCACCGACAGGTCCTGCCGGTTCTCGGGGAACGTGTACGCCGGGATCAGCCAGCCGCTCTCGCGCATCCGCCGGGACACGTCGAACACGTCGTACGAGGTGACGTCCGGCGCCGTCGTGAAGGCGAACACCGGCAGCTCGTCGCCCCGGGTGATGAGCCGGAAGTCGCCCAGACAGTCGATCCGTTCGGCCAGACCCCGTGCCACGTCCCGGGTCGTCTGCTGCACCGTCCGGTAGCCCTCGCGGCCCAGCCGCAGGAACGTGTAGTACTGCGCGGCGACCTGCGCTCCGGGGCGCGAGAAGTTGAGCGCGAAGGTCGGCATGTCACCGCCCAGGTAGTTCACCCGGAAGACCAGTTCCTCGGGCAGGTCCTCGGGGGTCCGCCAGAGGGCCCAACCGACACCCGGGTACACCAGGCCGTACTTGTGGCCCGAGGTGTTGATCGACGCCACCCGGGGCAGCCGGAAGTCCCAGACCAGGTCCTCGTCGATGAAGGGCGCGACCATCGCGCCGGACGCGCCGTCGACATGGACGGGGATGTCGAGGCCCGTGCGCTCCTGGAGGGCGTCCAGCGCCGCGCACAGCTCCTGGATCGGCTCGTACGACCCGTCGAAGGTGGAGCCGAGGATGCCGACGACCCCGATGGTGTTCTCGTCGCACAGCTCGGCGGCGGCCTGGGGGTCGAGATGGAACCGGTCGCCCTCCATGGGGATCTGGCGCGCCTCGACCTCCCAGAAGTTGCAGAACTTGTCCCAGCAGACCTGGACGTTCACCCCCATCACCAGGTTGGGCCGCGCGCCGGGGTAGCGGTCCGCGTTGCGCTGCGTCCAGCGCCGCTTCAGCGCCATGCCGGCGAGCATGCACGCCTCGCTCGACCCGGTCGTCGAACAGCCCACCGTCGCCGACGGATCCGGCGCGTGCCACAGCTCGGCGAGCATCGCCACGCAGCGCCGCTCCAGCTCGGCGGTGCGCGGATACTCGTCCTTGTCGATCATGTTCTTGTCGCGGCACTCCGCCATCAGCATCCCCGCCTGCGGTTCCATCCAGGTGGTGACGAAGGTGGCGAGGTTCAGCCGGGAGTTCCCGTCCAGCATCAGCTCGTCGTGCACGATCTGGAGCGCCGTCGTGGGCGGCAGCGGGCCGTCGGGGAGGCGGTGCTTCGGCGGCGCCTCGACCATGCCGCTGACCGGGTTGGTCTCCCCGTAGAACGGGTTGACGGACATCGGGCTCTCTTCGTGTGCCTGGTGGCCCTTGTGGAGCGGCATGGGTCTTCTCCCATCGGTCTGCGGGACGGAGTGTCCCCTTCGGTCATCGGATGCGGGCACGCCCGCGGTTCACGGATCGGGTCATCGGATCGCGGTCCCGTCCTCGCGCAACTGCATCTGGGGCCGGCCGGTCACCAGCAGCCAGGCAGGCAGGGACGCGATGCACAGGAGGGCGATGATCGAGGGCGAGGACACCAGGACGGCGGCCGTGAACAGGCTCACCCATCCCTGCCGGGTGATCGCGAGGAGTGTGCCCAGTACTCCGGCGGCCAGACCCAGTGAGGCCGGGACCGAGGGCACGAGCGCGTGGGCGCACAGCCCGAAGGCGGCGCCGGCGAAGACGGCCGGGAAGATGCGGCCGCCGCGGAAGCCGCAGGACGCCGCGATCACCAGCGCGGCCAGCTTCACCACGGTCATCAGCGCGAGCCGGCCCGCGGAGTAGCCGTCCGGGTTGCGGGCCAGCTCCGCGACCTGGTCCAGGCCCTTGAACAGCGTCAGCGAGCCGCCCAGACAGCCGAGCAGGCCGAGGACGAGCCCGCCCACGGGAAGCGCCACCATGGGGTGACGCAGGTGCGAGAAGACCTTGTGGACGAAGGGGAAGGCGTAGACCGCGGCCATGCCCAGCACGGCCGCGGCGGAGGCGATCACCAGCGCGGACAGGACGTCGGCCCAGCCGGGATCGCCGAGCGGGGGCAGATCGAGGTCGAAGCTGGAATGGCCGATCAGCGCCGTGGTCATCGAGCCCACCGACGCCGCCGTCAGCGGGGCGAAGAGGTTGTCCCACAGCATGCCCTTCACCTGGCGTCCGGCGAGCGCCTCGGAGATGACCAGCGCCGCCGCGACCGGCGTACCGAACAGGGCGCCGATCGTGGCCGCCTCGGCCAGCGTCACCCACACCTCGCCGGGAGCGGCGGGCGCGAACCTGCGGCCCGCCCAGAACGCCAGCGCCACGTTGACCGCGATGATCGGGTTCTCGGGGCCGAGGCTCGGACCGCCGGCCAGCATCAGTGCCGTCGCCACGAGGAGCCCCGGAAGGATGACGAGGGCCATCGGGGAGGCCTGGAGCCCCAGGGTCGCCGGGTCGGGGCCCGCGTGTCCCGGCGCCTTCCACACCACCAGACCGACCAGGACGCCGGTGGCGGTGAGCATGACGATCATCCACAGGGAGGAGTAGCCGCCGATGCCGAGCGCGTCCGGGAGAGTCGTCCACAGCACGTTCTTGAGCTGTTCGGCCAGCTCGCTCACGCCCACGAAGAGGAGGCTGGAGACCGCGCCGACGACGACGGCCGGGAGGAACAGCGGCAGCAGGGTCCGTGCGCGCATCGCCCGGGAGGGGACCGGCCCAGGGGGAGCCGCTTCGTCGGTCACGGCCTCACCCTAAGGGCGTGAAACGGACATAACATCCCGAACGGCCGGGGGTCGAGCAGGGGAGCGGACAAGGAGGACGGGCCGGACCGTGTGGCGGGCCGGGGCTTGTACCTCACGTCGCGTGAGGCCCCATCGTGAAACGCGTACCGAGGAAGGAGCGGACGTTGAGCCACTCAGTGGGCCAGGTCGCCGGTTTCGCCGGGATCACGGTGCGCACGCTGCACCACTACGACGAGATCGGCCTGCTCGCACCCGGCGGACGCAGCCACGCGGGGCACCGGCGCTACAGCGACGCGGACCTCGACAGGCTCCAGCAGATCCTGTTCTACCGGGAGCTCGGCTTTCCGCTCGACGAGGTCGCCGCCCTGCTCGACGATCAGGCCACCGGGAAGGCCGACCCGCGCACCCACCTGCGCCGTCAGCACGACCTGTTGACCGCCCGGATCGAGAAACTGCAGAAGATGGCGGCGGCCGTGGAGCACGCCATGGAGGCACGCACGATGGGCATCGACCTGACGCCGGAGGAGCGGTTCGAGGTCTTCGGGGACAAGGACCCGGAGGCATACGCGGAGGAGGCCGAACGCCGCTGGGGAGGCACGGACACCTACGCCGAGTCGCAGCGCCGAGCGGCCCGCTACACCAAGGACGACTGGAAGCGCATGCAGACGGAGGTGGCGTCCTGGGGCGAGCGGTACGACGCCCTCATGGAGGCCGGCGAACGGCCGGACGGCGAGCGGGCCATGGACCTGGCCGAGGAACACCGGCAGCACATCACCCGGTGGTTCTACGACTGCACCTACGAGATCCACCGGGGGCTCGGCGAGATGTACGTCGCCGACGAGCGGTTCAAGGAGTTCTACGACTCCATGCGGCCGGGACTGGCCGAGCACCTGAGGAGCGCGATCGCGGCGAACGCGGCCCGAGCCGGCGGGTAGTCGCGGCCAACGCGGCCCGAGCGGGCCGGTGAGGACCGGCCGCAGGCGCACCGGCTCGGAACGGGCGGTGGACAGAGGGGTAAGGGGCGTCCGTCCATGGCGGCCGCCCCTTACCCGTACCCGCCGTTCGCGCTACTCCTTCACCAGGACCACGGCCGTGCCGTACGCGCACACCTCCGTACCGACGTCCGCCGCCTCGCTCACGTCGAAGCGGAACATCAGGACGCCGTTGCCGCCACGCGTGCGTGCCTGCTCGACGAGCCGTTCCATGGCCTGGTTCCTGGTCTCGACCAGCGTCTTGGTGAGCCCCTTGAGCTCACCGCCGATCATCGACTTCAGACCCGCGCCGATCTGGCTGCCCAGATGGCGCGAGCGCACGGTGAGGCCGAAGACCTCACCGATGACCCGCTCGACGCGGTATCCGGGTACGTCGTTCGTCGTCACGACCAGAACGTCCGACTGAGGACCCTGGCCGCCTCCGTATTCTTCGATGCCCATGGCTCACAGCTTTGTCCCAGTCGGCCCACAGTGCATCCTGGAGCCACGGGTGGAACCTGGGGTGGACCCATTGCGTTGATAGCTTTGGTCGGCCGAACAGGACCGCCGCACCTCCCTTCACCCCTCAGGAGCCCGGAACCGTGACGACGCTTGCCCTAGGTCCAAGCTGGCTGGATCCGAACACGCTCCTGGACAACTTCGGCATCTGGGGCCTGCTGCTCATCGTCTTCGCCGAGTCCGGTCTGCTGATCGGCTTCTTCCTGCCGGGCGACTCGCTGCTGTTCACCTGCGGTCTGCTGATCACGGCGGGCACCCTGGACTTCCCGCTGTGGGCGGCGATCCTGCTGATCTGCGTCGCCGCGATCCTCGGCGACCAGGCGGGCTACCTCTTCGGCAAGAAGGTCGGTCCCTCCCTGTTCACCCGCCCGGACTCCCGCCTGTTCAAGCAGGAGAACGTGGTGAAGGCCCACGAGTTCTTCGAGAAGTACGGGCCCAAGTCCCTGGTGCTGGCCCGCTTCGTGCCCATCGTGCGCACGTTCACGCCGATCATCGCCGGCGTGAGCGGCATGAGGTACCGCTCCTTCATCACGTTCAACATCATCGGCGGCGTCCTGTGGGGAGCGGGCGTCACCCTGCTCGGTTCCTGGCTCGGCAACATCGAGTTCGTGCACAAGAACATCGAGGCGATCCTGATCCTGATCGTCCTCGTGTCGGTCGTCCCGATCGCCATCGAGTTCCTGCGCGCCCGGTCCAAGGCGAAGAAGAACCCGCCACAGGAGCAGCCGTCGGCCCAGGACCTGCCCCCGGCCGCCCACACCCGCCCCGCCGCGCCGGTCATGGACGACGCGACCCGGCCGCTGCGCGTGCCGCCGGTCCAGGAGGGCCAGGACCAGTACGGCTACCAGGGCCACGGCCAGGCGTACGGGAACAACGGCCACGAAGGCTCGTACGGCCACCAGGGCCAGGGCCACGACCCGTACGGCAACCACCAGGGCGGCCAGGACCCCTACGCCAACCAGAACCAGGGCTACGGCTACCCGCAGCAGCAGCAGCAACAACCGCAGTACCAGGAGCCGTACCAGCAGCAGTACGGCCAGGGCGGCTACGACCAGCAGCAGTACGACCGTCAGCAGTACGACCAGGGCTACCAGCAGGGCTACGACCAGGGACAGCCCCAGCAGCCCCAGCAGGGCTACGACCCGCGTCAGGGCCGGCGGCGGCACCCGCAGGACCACTCCCAGCAGCAGTACGGCTCGGAGCAGTACCCCTACGGCCAGGGGAACGGCCAGGGGAACGGCCAGGGGAACGGCCAGAACTGAGGCCGCCCGGCCGCCCTCGCGGCGGCCCCGGACCTCTCAGAACCCGCGCGTCCGCTTGGCGGCCCGACGTCCGCCTGCGGAGCCGCCCGGCAGCCGCAGGAAGAGACGTGAGATCTCCGATCCGAGGTTCACGCCGATCGCGATGGCCATCGCCAGGGCCGCCGCCTTGGTGAGCGAGACCAGCCCCTTGTCGACCTCGTTCTGCGCGATCGACAGCAGCCCGAAGTAGGTGGCCGAACCGGGCAGCAGGGGCCCGATCGCGGCCGTCGTGTACGGCAGCGCCGAGGCGAACCGGTAGCGCGACAGGAGTTGCCCGAAGAGCCCGACCAGGCCCGCCGCGACGGCTGTGGAGGCCACCGGCGAGATGCCCCCCGCGTAGTGCATCGCCCCGTACACCGACCAGGCCACACCGCCGTTGAGGGTCACCGCCAGCACGGTGGACCGTTCCTGCTGGAGCAGGACCGCGAAGGTCAGCGACAGCAGCATGGACGCGGCGATCTGCAGCAGCGGCCGCTCGGAGATGTTCAGCGCCGCGTCCGGGTTGAGCTCGGCGCCCAGCTTCACGCCGAAATAGAGCACGACCAGGACGCCGGCCACGATGCCGACGAAGAAGTACATGACTTCGAGCAGGCGCGCGGACGCGGTGATGTAGAAGCCGGTCAGACCGTCCTGCACGCCCGCGACGAGCGCCCGCCCCGGCAGCAGGGCGAAGAGCCCACCGGTGATCACCGCGGACGCCTTCACGTCGACGTGCGCGACCGTGAGCGCCACCCCTATCGCGGCGGGCGGCATGGCGGCGACGGTGAACTGGTAGAACTCCGGCAGTCCGCGTCCGGCGCACAGCCACGCGAGCCGGTCGCCGAGCATCGCGCCGAGCGCCGCCGCGACGAACACGATCGCGTCACCGCCGACGAGCACGGAGGCCGCACCGGCCAGCAGCCCGCCGGACGCCGTGAGCACCCAGCCGGGGTACGGGTGCCGGTTGCGGCGCATCTCCGCGAGGCGCCCGTAGGCCTCCTCCAGGGAGATCGCGGTCTCCGGGTCGCTGAGATCGTCCACGAGCCGGTACACGGCCGCCAGGCGGGTGTAGTCGGTGCCCCGGCGGCGGACCGTCCGTGACGCCGTCACCGGGTCGTCCACCAGGGACGGCTGGTGCGAGATGGACAGCAGGGTGAAGGTGACGGTCGGCTCGCAGCGGTCGAGGCCGTAGGAGCGGCAGACGGCGAACATCGCCGTCTCCACGTCCTCGGCGCCCTCACCGCCCGCGAGGAGCAGCTCGCCGATCCTCAGCGTCAGGTCGAGCACGCGCGGGACGGCGGGCCCCGACTCGTCCTCCTTGTGGACGGGCTCGGGCGCGGGCCGCTCGGTCACCGGCATGCGCAGCATCGTGCGCATCCGGTCCTGCCAGGGGGCGTCCTTGGTCAGACTGACCGCGGGGATGCCGTTCGGCGGAGTGAAGGCGGGCGGAGCCTGCCGCGCGCTGTACGTGGCCGGGAGGCTGAACGCCGACCCCTCCTGCTCGGACGGCGGCGCCTGCGTGACGTCGAGCCCCCGGGGGACGGAGAACTCCGATGTGGTCGACGAATCCGCCGGCGGCGGCTGCGCGACGCCGAGTCCCTTGGGAAGGGCGAACTCCGAAGTGATCGACGACTCCTCGTCGACGGCCACCGGCCCTGGAGCCGCGAGACCGGCAGACGGACCGAAGGCCTTCCTCGCCTCGTCCGACTGCGGCTTGCGGTCTTCCGCTTCCGGGTCCGCCACCAACTCCCGCCTCGCCTTTCGCCTGCCTGTGGATCTTCTTCTAACCTCCGTATGCCTCAGTATGCGTACGGATACGCGAACGGGCCGCGCGGCCCCCGGAGGGATCGCACGGCCCGTTCGGAATCGGGGCGGCCGGAGCCGCCCTACGGCAGGTCAGTGACCGCCCGACTCCTTGAGGCGCTTGTAGGAACGCTCGATCTCGGCCTCCGCGTCCGTGCGGCCGACCCAGTTGGCGCCCTCGACGGACTTGCCGGGCTCGAGGTCCTTGTAGACCTCGAAGAAGTGCTGGATCTCCAGGCGGTCGAACTCCGACACGTGGTGGATGTCGCGCAGGTGCTCCACACGCGGGTCGTGCGCCGGGACGCACAGCAGCTTGTCGTCGCCGCCGGCCTCGTCCGTCATCCGGAACATGCCGATCGTGCGGCACTGGATGAGGCAGCCGGGGAACGTCGGCTCGTCCAGGATGACCAGGGCGTCCAGCGGGTCGCCGTCCTCGCCGAGGGTGTTCTCGACGAAGCCGTAGTCGGCCGGGTAGCTGGTCGAGGTGAAGAGTCGACGGTCCAGACGGATCCGACCGGTCTCGTGGTCCACCTCGTACTTGTTCCGTGAACCCTTCGGAATCTCGATCGTGACGTCGAACTCCACCGGTGGCTCCTCCATGATCAGCACATAGTTCTGGTGGTTAAGTGTCCCTCACGCAGGTGGGTGATCGCGAAAGGGGCTGGTGGTCGTGCCAGAGCTGAGGGCTTGGCGGACCGCGAGACCGCATCTGGTGCGGGTCGCGCGGACGGTGAAACCGCATGTGGCGCGGGTCACCCGAGCCGTGCGGCCCGGTGCCGTGCGGTTCACGACACCGCAGCTCACAGCGGTCGCCGCCACCGTGGGCCTGGCGCTCGCGGCCGGTGCGGCGACCGTGGCCGGTCCCTGGGACTCCACCGGTCAGCGTACGGCGGAGCGCGACTGGGCCGCATCGCGGGCGCCCGAGGGTGGCGCAGATCACGCGGGCGCGGCCGGTGCCGCCGCGACGGCACCCCGGCCCGCCCCCAGCGCCGCCTCCGTCCTGGCCGGGCTGAGCCGCTCCACGGGCACCGTGCCGGCCCCTGCCGAGAAAGCCCTCAAGAGGGTTCTCGACCCGCTGCTCGACAACTCCGTCCTCGGCGCCCGGCGCACCGCCGTCGTCGTCGACGTCGCGACCGGCAAGCGGCTCTACGGCAAGGGCGCGGACGAGGTCCAGACCCCGGCCTCCACCACGAAGATCGCCACCGCCGTCGCCGCCCTCACGGCACCCGGCCCCGACCACCGCATCACGACGCGCACGGTCCTGGAGCCCGACACCAAGGAGGTCGTGCTCGTCGGCGGCGGCGACCCGACGCTGACCGCCCGCAAGGTCACCGACGGCTGGGCGAGCCTGCGCACCCTCGCGGACCGGACGGCCGCCGCGCTGAAGTCCCGGCACATGAACCACGTGACGCTCTCCTACGACACCTCGCTCTACAAAGGCCCCGTACTTCACCCCATCGGGGTCAACGAGAACATCGCCGAGGTGACGCCCCTGATGGTCGACGAGGGCCGCCTGGACGACACCACGAGCGGTACGGCCGTACGCGCCGGGGACCCGGCGGCCGACGCGGCGCGGAAGTTCGCCGACCTGCTCCACGCCCGCGGCGTCGACACGACGTCACCGGGCCTCTCGAAGGCGACGGGCCGCTCGAAGGCCCTCGCGTCGGTCTCCTCGCCGCCGCTGTCCGCCCTCGTCGAACGGATGCTGACCAACAGCGACAACGACATCGCCGAGGCGCTGGCCCGCCAGGTCGCCCTCGCCACCGGCGCGGAGCCCAGCTTCGACGGCGACGCGAAGGCGATCCACTCCCGGCTGAAGAAGCTCGGACTCCCGCTCACCGACGCGCACTTCGCGGACGGCAGCGGTCTGAACCGCGCCGACAAGGTCTCCGCCGACCTGCTCACCGCCCTGCTGGCCGCGGCCGGTGACCCGGACCACCCCGAACTCCGTACGGTCCTCACCGGCCTGCCCATCGCCGGCTTCACCGGCACGCTCAGCACCCGGTACGCCGACGCGCCCACGGCCACCGGCGTCGTCCGCGCCAAGACCGGCACCCTGACGGGTGTGAACACCCTCGCCGGAACGGTCGTCGACGCGGACGGCCGCCTCCTCGCCTTCGCGTTCATGACGTCCGACGAGGCGAACCCGCCCAATCCGTTCGCCGCACGGTCCGCCCTCGACCACACGGCGACGGCCCTGGCGTCCTGCGGCTGCCGGTAGCCGCCACACGGCGGGACGGACGGGCCCGGTACGGCGGACGGACGGGACCGCTACGGCGACAGGACGAGCGAACGGGTGCCCGCCGGGACGGTGTCGGGCCCGTTCCGTCCCACGGGCATCACCAGCACCACCGGCCCCCCGCCCGGCCGCATCCGGCGCCGTACCCCTCACCGCACACGGACCCGCTCACGTACGGTTGACGCATGACGAGCATCGGTGGTGCTGCATCTACTGGGATGGTCGACTGGAACCTCGCGGTGGCGACCGCGACCCGGCTCGTGCGGCCGGGCCCCGAAGTGAGCCGTGACGAGGCCAGGGCCATCGTCGCCGAACTGCGCAGGCACGCGAAGTCCGCGGAGGAACACGTCCGGGGCTTCACCCGCATGGGTGACGACGTCCTGCACGACACCCCCGTCCTCGTCGTCGACCGCCCCGGCTGGGTGCGGGCGAACGTCGCGGGGTTCCGGGAGATCCTCAAGCCCCTCCTGGGGAAGATGCAGGAGCGGCGCGGCAACACCCCCGGCGGAGCCGTCCTCGGCGCGGTCGGCGGCAAGGTCACCGGTGTCGAGGTGGGCATGCTGCTGTCGTTCCTGTCCTCACGGGTCCTCGGGCAGTACGAGACGTTCGCGCCCGCGACCCGGGACCTGCCCGCCGGAGGCCCCGCGGGTCCCGGCAACGGCGGTGGCAGGCTCCTGCTCGTCGCCCCGAACATCGTGCACGTGGAGCGCGAACTCGACGTCCAGCCGCACGACTTCCGCCTGTGGGTGTGCCTCCACGAGGAGACGCACCGCACCCAGTTCTCGGCCGTGCCCTGGCTGCGCGACCACCTGGAGGGCGAAATCCAGTCTTTCTTGGGGGAGACCGAGGTCGACCCCATGACGGTCCTGGAGCGTGTCCGTGAGGCGGCGCAGTCGCTCGCCGGCTCGCGCCCCGACACCGAGGAGGACGACGGCGGTCGTTCCCTTGTGGAAATCGTGCAGACGCCGGCCCAGCGGGAGATCCTCGGCCGGCTCACCGCCGTGATGTCCCTCCTGGAGGGACACGCCGACTTCGTGATGGACGGCGTCGGACCCGCCGTGGTCCCCTCGGTCGCCGAGATCCGCGAGAAGTTCCAGCAGCGTCGCGCGAAGGGTGCCTCCCGCCTCGACCTGGCCCTGCGCAAGCTGCTCGGCCTCGACGCCAAGCTCCGGCAGTACCGCGACGGCGAGCGTTTCGTGCGCGCGGTCGTCAACGAGGTCGGCATGGACGGGTTCAACCGCGTGTGGACCTCCCCGAACACCCTCCCGACCAAGGCGGAGATCGCCAAACCGGCGGACTGGGTCACACGGGTGCACCGCAAGGCGGAGTCGTGAACCTTACGGGACGGTCGTGAACCGGATCCGGCCGACGGCAGGCAAACGCCCCTCCAATCACCCGTCCGAGGGACCGTGGAGCATGGGTAGGCGTGCAATGCTCGGGGAACGCCCCGGTTCTGTCACCATCTACACACTCTGAGTGACCGATCCCGGGCTAACCCCCCGAAAACTTCATGAAGGGAACCGGACATGGGTCCCCATCCTGCGGTCGCGGCGATACGCCTGGCGGTCCGCCGCGTACTCCACGACATCCTCACCGAGCATCCGCCCACCCCCGACACCCGGCGTACGCCCGCCCGCGGTGCCGCGCGCTCCTGCGTGCATGACGCCGAGCGCGTCCCCGCCCCCGGAACACGCCGCAGCACGACCGTGCCGGCCGGCGCTCCCGTCGAACAGCCCCCCGCGACCTCTCCCCGGCCGCGCCAGGGCGGCGACGCGCCCCCGTCGCCCCTCGCGCCCCTCGTCCTCGTGGCGTGCTCCGGCGGCGCCGATTCCATGGCGCTCGCCTCCGCCCTCGCCTTCGAGGCACCCAAACTCGGCATCCGCGCCGGTGGCATCACCGTCGACCACGGTCTGCAGCCCGGTTCCGACCTGCGTGCCGACGAGGTCGTCCTCCGCCTCACCGAACTCGGCCTGGCCCCCGCCGAGTCGATCGCCGTCACCGTCGGCCGCGACGGGGGTCCCGAGGCCGCCGCCCGCGACGCCCGGTACGCCGCTCTGGACTCCGCCGCCGAGCGGCACGGCGCCACCGCGATCCTCCTCGGTCACACCCGCGACGACCAGGCCGAAACCGTCCTGCTCGGCCTCGCCCGCGGCTCCGGCATCCGCTCCCTGTCCGGCATGGCCGCGGTCTCGGGGGCCGACGGCCGTTACCGGCGTCCCTTCCTGCACCTGGACCGGCAGACCGCCCGCAAGGCCTGCATGGTCCAGTCGTTGCCCGTCTGGGACGACCCGCACAACACCGATCCGGCCTACACCCGGTCCCGGCTCCGCCATGAAGGTCTGCCCGCCCTGGAGAAGGCCCTCGGCAAAGGAGTCGTGGAGGCCCTCGCCCGGACGGCCCAGCTGTCCCGGGACGACGCCGACGCCCTCGACACCTGGGCCAGCCAGGCCGAGGCCTCCGTACGCGACGCGGCCGGCCTCCTGGAGTGCGCCAAGCTCTACGCCCTGCCGCCCGCCGTACGGCGCCGCATCCTGCGCCGCGCGGCCATCGAGGCGGGCGCCCCGGCCGGTTCGCTGTTCGCCCGTCACATCGAGGAGATCGACCGGCTGATCACCGGCTGGCGAGGCCAGGGAGCGATCAATCTCCCGGGCAAAGTCGTCGCTCAGCGCCAGGGTGGCAGACTGGTGATTCGGCAAGGCTGAAAACCGGACCCTCCGCCGGGGCCGCTCACGCGGTTCCACGGGACCCCAGTACCGGGTCCCGGGCGGTCCGACCGGCCGCGCGAGCCCAAAAAAGTGGGACGGACGACCGAAAGTGATGCGGGTGGACGCGAAAGACATGGGCACCGACCTCAAGTCGGTGCTCATCACCAAGGAAGAGATCGACGCGAAGCTGGCAGAGCTGGCCGCGAAGATCGCCGCGGAGTACGCGGGCAAGGACCTGCTGATCGTCGGAGTGCTCAAGGGCGCCGTGATGGTCATGGCGGACCTCGCGCGTGCGCTGTCCACCCCCGTCACCATGGACTGGATGGCCGTGTCGTCGTACGGCGCGGGCACCCAGTCCTCCGGCGTGGTGCGGATCCTCAAGGATCTCGACACCGACATCAAGGGCAAGCACGTCCTGATCGTCGAGGACATCATCGACTCGGGGCTGACCCTGTCCTGGCTGCTGTCCAACCTCGGCTCGCGCGAGCCCGCCTCGCTGAAGGTGTGCACGCTGCTGCGCAAGCCGGACGCGGCGAAGGTCGCGATCGACGTGGAATGGGTCGGCTTCGACATCCCGAACGAGTTCGTCATCGGGTACGGCCTGGACTATGCCGAGAAGTACCGCAACCTCCCGTTCGTCGGTACGCTCGCGCCCCACGTCTACGGCGGCTGAGCACCCTCTCCGCGAGGGCGGCTGAGTCCTCGTAGGACGTTCGGGAACCCCAGCGGGTTTCGCGCCGTTGGAGCATGCGTGGGCGGGATTGCCAGCAGTCCCCTGCGGCTTCGGGTGACAATGCTGGGGTACCGTCCGAAGAACAGTCTTTATCAAACTCACTATGGCAGGAGGGACGGGGCGGCACCGCTCCGTATGGATGGACGTGAAGCGATACTTCCGTGGGCCGGTCATGTGGATCGTGCTGGCCGTCCTTGCCGTGGTCGTGTTGATGCAGGTCGTCGGTTCGTCCGGCGGCTACAAGACGGTGGACACAGGCCAGGTCGTCCAGGCGATCAACCAGAACAAGGTCGAGTCGGCAAAGATCACCACCGGCGACGAGCAGGTCATCAAGGTCTCGCTGAAGGACGGCGAGAAGGTTGACGGCAGCTCGAAGATCCAGTCGAGTTACATCGGCGACCAGGGCGTGACCCTGGCCAACACACTCCAGAACAAGTACGAGAACAAGCAGATCCCGGACGGCTACACCGTTTCGCCGTCCAAGCAGAACCCGTTCCTGGGCATCCTGCTGTCTCTGCTGCCCTTCGTCCTCATCGTCGTCGTCTTCCTGTTCCTGATGAACCAGATGCAGGGTGGCGGCTCCCGGGTCATGAACTTCGGGAAGTCCAAGGCGAAGCTCATCACCAAGGACACCCCGAAGACGACGTTCGCGGACGTCGCCGGTTCGGACGAGGCCGTCGAGGAGCTCCACGAGATCAAGGAGTTCCTCCAGGAGCCGGCCAAGTTCCAGGCCGTCGGCGCCAAGATCCCCAAGGGCGTCCTGCTCTACGGGCCTCCCGGTACCGGCAAGACCCTGCTCGCGCGTGCTGTCGCGGGCGAGGCGGGCGTTCCCTTCTACTCGATCTCGGGTTCCGACTTCGTCGAGATGTTCGTCGGTGTCGGTGCCTCCCGAGTCCGTGACCTCTTCGAGCAGGCCAAGGCGAACGCCCCGGCGATCGTCTTCGTCGACGAGATCGACGCGGTCGGCCGCCATCGCGGCGCCGGCCTCGGCGGTGGTCACGACGAGCGCGAGCAGACCCTCAACCAGCTGCTCGTCGAGATGGACGGCTTCGACGTGAAGGGCGGCGTCATCCTGATCGCCGCCACGAACCGGCCCGACATCCTCGACCCGGCCCTCCTGCGCCCCGGCCGGTTCGACCGCCAGATCGCGGTCGACCGCCCGGACATGCAGGGCCGTCTGGAGATCCTCAAGGTCCACCAGAAGGGCAAGCCGGTCGCCCCGGGCGTCGACCTGTCCGCGGTGGCCCGCCGGACCCCCGGCTTCACCGGTGCCGACCTGTCGAACGTGCTGAACGAAGCTGCGCTGCTCACCGCGCGCAGCAACAAGAAGCTCATCGACAACGACATGCTGGACGAGGCGATCGACCGTGTGGTCGCGGGCCCGCAGAAGCGGACCCGGATCATGTCGGACAAGGAGAAGAAGATCACCGCGTACCACGAGGGCGGACACGCCCTGGTCGCGGCTGCTTCCCCGAACTCCGACCCGGTCCACAAGATCACGATCCTGTCGCGTGGCCGTGCCCTCGGCTACACGATGGTCCTGCCGGACGAGGACAAGTACTCCACGACGCGCAACGAGATGCTGGACCAGCTCGCGTACATGCTGGGCGGCCGCGCGGCCGAGGAGCTCGTCTTCCACGACCCGACCACCGGTGCGGCGAACGACATCGAGAAGGCCACGACCACCGCTCGCGCGATGGTCACGCAGTACGGCATGACCGAGCGTCTTGGCGCGATCAAGTTCGGCGGCGACAACACCGAGCCCTTCCTGGGCCGGGAGATGTCGCACCCGCGCGACTACTCGGAAGAGGTCGCCGCGCTCGTCGACGAAGAGGTCAAGAAGCTCATCGAGAACGCGCACAACGAGGCCTGGGAGATCCTGGTCGAGAACCGCGACGTTCTGGACGCGCTCGTGCTCCAGCTGCTGGAGAAGGAGACGCTGAGCAAGGAGCAGATCGCCGAGGTCTTCGCTCCCATCGTGAAGCGCCCGGCCCGCCCCGCGTGGACCGGCTCCTCCCGTCGTACTCCGTCCACCCGTCCGCCGGTGCTCTCCCCCAAGGAGCTGTCACTGACGAACGGCGCGAACGGCTCGACGGCCTCCATCGCCACCGCGACGGAGTCCGTCCCGGCGACGGAGACCAGCCCGGAGGACCGCACCGAGAGCTGACATCGTTCGGCTCCCGGCGCTCCCACCAGGGCCGGAATGCATGCCGCGCCCCCCAGGTTCTAGCCTTGGGGGGCGCGGCTTTTTCGTACGCCCGCACCTTTTGGACGCGTCGACGGCACGCGCAGGATCCACAGGAACGAGGACCAGATGACCGACCCCGTGACGCTGGACGGCGAGGCCACGATCGGCGAGTTCGACGAGAAGCGCGCCGAGAACGCCGTACGCGAGCTCCTGATAGCCGTGGGCGAGGACCCGGACCGCGAGGGCCTCAGAGAGACGCCGGGGCGCGTCGCGCGGGCGTACAAGGAGATCTTCGGGGGACTGCGGCAGCAGCCGGAGGACGTGCTGACGACGACGTTCGACCTGGGCCACGACGAGATGGTCCTGGTGAAGGACATCGAGGTCTTCAGCACCTGCGAGCACCACCTGGTCCCGTTCCGGGGCGTCGCCCACGTCGGCTACATCCCGGCGGCCAGCGGCAAGATCACCGGTCTGTCCAAGCTCGCCCGCCTCGTCGACGTCTACGCCCGGCGCCCGCAGGTGCAGGAGCGGATGACCACCCAGATCGCCGACTCCCTGATGGAGATCCTGGAGCCGCGCGGTGTGATCGTCGTCGTCGAGTGCGAGCACATGTGCATGTCGATGCGCGGCATTCGCAAGCCCGGCGCGAAGACCATCACGTCGGCGGTGCGCGGACAGCTGCGGGACGCGGCGACCCGCAACGAGGCGATGAGCCTCATCATGGCCCGCTAGGGCGGGAGAGGGCCCGCGGCGCAGTCGGTGCTGTCAGGGCGGTCCGCGCCGTCCGGCCCTCCGCGTCGTTTTCCCGGCGCCGCAGGACAGCGGCCCGTCAGACCGGTCCTCTTCATGCCGACCCGGGTTCCAGGGATTTCCAGGGGCCCTCGAAGGAGAGCACCGCGAAGGCGGCCGTGTGGAAGCCCTGGGCC